>JAIOQD010000778.1 GCA_021413595.1 Bacteroidota bacterium
ATCTCCCATTGGAATATGCTCACCACCCATTACGCAAATCTCTACTTCATGTCCTTCACGTACATCGATCAATTGAAAATCAGCATCAGTATCCTTTATTTTTTTTAATTCTAATACAGTTATTTCTTTCATTTTACTACGAATTACGAATTTGTGTTTGTTAGTACAGAAGGCCAATTGCCTACTGTTAAAATTGAAAATTGTTTTAATTGTTTTATGCTTCTTCTGTTTGTTTTAATTCCTTTGGTAAATGGCTAAAAAAGGTATCGCCACGTAATCCCAATCGTAGGGTCTCTAAAGGAATTACATCATCATAAGAAATATTACCCAAATTTACATTTGGTCCAAGAAGCTTCATGAACCAAACCTGCTGAGGTTTTAGAGGTGCTTCCCATAAAATACTTTCTTTGTTTACTTTTGCTAAAATTTTATTGATTAATAGAGTGTGGGCAGTACCATTAGCACGATAAATGCCCACAGTACCACTTTCGCGGGCCTCAGCAATTACTTTCCAGGAACCGGCTTCCAGTTCCTTATTCATCATTGATGTCCACTTGGCGGGGTGAATAATTATACCGGCTTCTTTTGAACCTACTTCTGATAATACTGTAAAGTTTTTAGCAAGAGTTTGGATGTACTCACATTTTTTATCATGGGGCATAACAATAGAGCCATCAGAAACCTCGGCACAATTCAGCTTTAGCTTATCCAATAATTTCATGTAGTCTGCAAACATACCGCGAACAATAAAAGCTTCAAAAAGCGTTCCGCCTAAATACACTTTCATCCCTGCTTCTTTGTAGAGTGCTATTTTTTGTTCAATGTTATTGGTAAGATACGATGTACCAAAACCAAGCTTAACGATGTCGGTCAATGAACCGCTTGCTGATAAAAAATCTTCAACCTGTCGAATGCTTAGTCCTTTATCCATCATCATGGTCAGACCATTATTACGTGGTTTTGCCGGACGATCCGGCAAATAAGGAAGTGTAAAATTTAAACTCATATTTTATTAATTCAAAAGTTATTAATTCAGAATTCAAAGCTATTATTTAAATTCAAAAGTTTTTAAAACCAAAATTCAAATTTATTTTTTCTTTTTGAATCTTAGCTTTCTTCTCTTTTGATTTACTTTTTGTATGATTCTATTAAATCAGTGATACTTGTATTTTCTTTTAATTGAGGTAAATAGTCAAACAATTCATTATGTATTTCGTAATTAAGTTTTAAAGCGTTTCGCAAAAAACTTAGTGCTTCCTGTTTTTGTCCGATGCTCATCAAACAAGCTGAGATCCGATATTGTAATTCTGCATTTTGCGGATGATGTTTTATGCCTTCCGCTAATATTTCCAAGGAACCATTTTTGTTTTCCTGTTCAAATAGTAAATTGGCATAATCCAACCATATTTCAGAATTTTCGGGATCTAATTCAATTACTTTTTTGAATGATATTTCGGCATCTTCGTAAAATTGCATTTTTTGTTGAAGTTCACCGTAAATATACCAGTATTCCGCATTTTCTTTTTCCAGTTCAACTGCTTTTTTTACATAATGAATCCCTTCACTAGTGCGATCCTGAGCATCAAGAACAATTCCAATACCCAGCCAGGCATCAGCTAATTGAGCATTAAGTGCAATTGCTTTATTATAAAAAACCAAGGCATGTTCAAAATCCTCTTTTTTCTCGTAACATTCACCGATGTAATAATAAGTAATTGCTTCGGGTTCTTCTACTTTTAATGTTTCTTTATATACTTCAATGGCTTTATCAAAAAGATTCAAATTTGCCAATGAATTAGCTTTATTGAAATAAGCAGAAGAAAAATTTTCATTGATAGCTATCGCGTAATCGTAAGCGTCAATAGCTTTTTCAAACATTTCCAGTCTATTATACGCTACCCCTAAGTTAAACCAAGCAGTAGCAGTATAGGGGTGTTTATCAACAAATTCAGTATAATATTTTACACTTTCTTCTGATTGTCCGTTTAGTTCATAACAAAAGGCCAGTTCATATAAAGCAGCTTCATTTTCAGGGTTTTCAGCAATTGCTTTTTTTAGATAAAAAATAGCATCATCAAA
>JAIOQD010000698.1 GCA_021413595.1 Bacteroidota bacterium
TTACCATACCTGTACAGGATGCAGAAGGAGAAACTATATAAGTACTTTCTGAAAAATCATTCAGGAATTTTGCTCCAACCACTTTAGCTTCCTCCCAGAATCCTGCATTATAAGCCGGCTGTCCGCAACAGGTTTGTTCGGCATTATAAATTACCTTACATCCTGCTTTTTCAAGAATTTTGATAGTGTTAAATGCAGTCTGAGGGTATAACTGATCAATAAAGCAGGGAATAAATAATTCAACATTCATATTCTAAAAATAGATTTTATCCGGAGGAAGGGAATGCTGCTAAATTCCGAAAAAAAACTATACTGAACGCAAACTATCTGTTTTTTTTGACTTTATAAAAAAGATAGAGAAAAGGATCAATAATCCGCATATAAAAAATCCGGCAAGACTAATCGCTGAATTTCGCATACTTCCGGTAAACTCTTCGATATAGGCAAAGCTGAACAGACCAATAACAATCGCAATCTTCTCTGTTACATCATAGAAACTAAAAAAAGATGCTGTATCTGGTGTGTTTTCAGGCAAAAATTTAGAGTAGGTTGATCTGGATATTGATTGTATCCCTCCCATTACCAAACCCACAACTGCTGCAATTACATAGAATTGGGTCTCATTCTGAATATAATAGGCTGCAACACATACACCAATCCAGATAGTCAGAACTACTATAATAACCTGAATATTACCATATCTCTTTGCAAAAAATGACATAATCAATGCTCCGATGATGGCCACCAGCTGAATAATGAGAATGATGGCAATCAATTTTGAAGTACCAAGTTTCAATACTTTTTCTCCAAATCCGGCCGCAACAAGCATGATTGTCTGTACTCCCATTGAGTAAAAAAAGAATGCGAATAGAAATCTTTTTAGCAGAGCCATGGATTTTAGCTGATTCCAGACTTTAAGAAGTTCCTGAAAACCATTTTTAACCGTGCTTTTTGTAATCTTATCGTAATTGGGACTTCCAGCAGGTAACTTCCTGAATGGTATCTGAGCAAAACCTATCCACCAGATTCCTACCAGAAGAAAGGATAAACGAGCAGGCAATGAGGCGTCAGTTATACCAAAAAGTTCAGGTTTTAAAACAAAAACAAAACAGATGATCTGAAGTAAAACACTGCCGATATACCCATAGGCAAAACCTTTGGCACTTACTCTGTCCTGTTGATCAGTGGTGGCAATTTCGGGCAAATATGAATTATTAAACATCACTCCACCGATATATCCTATTGCAGCTAATGTGAAACAAATGATACCAAGTTCAAGTGTTTCAAGTTTAAAAAAGAATAATCCTGCACAGGAAATACTTCCTATGTAGGTAAACACCTTCATAAATATTTTCTTATTTCCCCTAAAATCTGCGATTGAAGACAATACCGGAAGCAACAAAGCCATTATCAGGTAGGCTACCGACAGCGCATAGTTTGAAAGCGCTGTGTTAGTAAAAGACCTTCCCATGAAAACTACCTTGTCCCCAAATTCCTCAGTGGTAGTAATTATTGTATAATAAGCAGGGAAAATTGTAGACGTAATGACCAGATTATAAGCAGAGTTAGACCAGTCGAACATGGCCCAGGCTTTAATTGTCTCTTTATTATTTCGCATCGATATGGGCTGTAGCAAATCATCAGAACAAGTCCAATATTGCTCATATTAATT
>JAIOQD010000699.1 GCA_021413595.1 Bacteroidota bacterium
AAAGCACTTATATTTTTTATCATGGCAGTACATAAACATAGGACTTTATAATACTGGTTTACTATACAGTTATGAAGCTATTGAATTAGCAGAAAAAAATAATTTCAAGAAAGGTATCTCCGCTTCTTACGGCAACATTGGGCTTTTCTATAAAGAACAGGGAGATTACCCAAAAGCATTGGACTTTTATTTTAAGGCATTGAAGATCGATGAAGAGCTCGGAAATAAAAAAGGAGTGGGAAGGCACCTTGGAAGCATAGGCAGTGTTTATCTGATTCAAGGCGATAACCCTAAAGCATTGGAATACTATTTCAAGGCATTGGAAATTACCGAAAAATTTGGAGATAAAAATGGAACTGCCACTAAACTCGCAAACATTGGAAGTGTTTATATGAAGCAAGGGGAATACTCCAAAGCATTAGGTTACTATTTGAAGTCTTTGAAAATAACTGAAGAAATTGGAAGTGTAAATGGAATTTCAACCCAGTTAGGCAATGTGGGAACAGCTTATATGGTGCAAGGAGACTATTCTAAAGCATTGGATAATTATTTTAAGGCCTTAAAAATTGCAGAAGAGCTTGGCGATAAAATTGGGATTTTAGCGAATCTCTCTAACATCGGATCGCTTTATACGGAGCAAAAAAAATATAAAGAAGCTTATGATTATCTTTCTCGTGCACTTGTTCTTAGTAAAAATTTGGGTGCAAAGGATATGATGAAAAGTGATTATGAAAGGTTCAGTGTTCTATACGAAAATGCAAATATTCCTTTACCTGATAGCATTGGTAATAAATTGTTAAATATGGAGCAGATGCGTTTGCTGTCCATAAAATATTATAAAAGGTCAATTGAAATCAGAGATGAAATTTTTAGTGAGGAAAGCAAAAAACAGCTCGTTCGCAAAGAAATGAATTATGAGTTTGAAAAAAAAGAAGAGGCAACAAAAGCAGAGCAGGATATAAAAGATGCGTTGGCAATGGCCGACAAAAAAAAAGCGAATTTGGTTTTGATTCTTATATCTTGTCTTTTTGTTCTAGTGTTTGTTTTTGCTTTTTTTGTTTTTCGTTCACTAGGTATAACGCGTAAGCAAAAAGGAATTATTGAGAAAAAAAGTAAACTTCTGGAAGAAAAAAATAAAGACATTACAGACAGTATTCATTATGCTAAACGAATACAAGATGCCTTGCTCAGGGATGAAGAACATACAAGTTTACATCTGCCTGAACATTTTATTCTCTATATCCCAAAAGATATTGTAAGTGGCGATTTCTATTGGGGAGCCGAAAAGCAGGGGTACTGGTTTTTTGCTGCTGTTGATTGCACTGGACACGGAGTACCAGGAGCAGTGATGAGTATGCTCGGCATATCTTTTCTTAATGATATTGTTTCGTCCGAACAACTACCCAGTCCTGCTGAGGTTCTCAACCGCCTGCGCGAAAGAGTTGTGAAAGAACTTAGGCAAACAGGCGAAGTGGGAGGTAGCAAAGATGGAATGGATATTTCCATTGCAAGGCTTAATCTCACAACCTTTGAGCTGCAATGGGCTGGAGCAAATAATTCGCTTACTTTAATTAGAAATGGAGGATTAGAAGAAATAAAAGCCAACAAGCAGCCCATTGGCTATCATCCTGAAAACAGCCCATATACCAATCATGAAATACAATTACAAAAGGGCGATTCCATTTACATTTTTTCTGATGGATATGCTGATCAGTTTGGTGGTCCTAAAGGAAAAAAACTCTCGCAAAAAAAGTTGAAAAATTTGTTTATGATCCATAACTATTTGTCAATGAAGGAGCAAAAAACACTTTTAAAAAAACGTTTCAACGAGTGGAAAGGGTCACTAGAACAGGTTGATGATGTATGTGTGTTTGGTGTGAGAGTGTAAAAATTGAAAAAAAATAGAATGATTCGGCAAAAAATTTATAGTTTATATATATTCCTAAAAAGCAAGCAAGTCCTATGCATTTTGTTTGTGCTTTTTCTGTCTTTAAATTTCTTAAAAGCTCAAAACAAAAACATCGATTCACTTTTAACTTTGCTTAAAAAAGATAATGCGGATACTATTAAAGTAAATCATTTAAATCAATTATTCCGGGAGCTCCTTATTGCTGGTTCTTATGATACAGCTATTTTATATGGAGAGGCAGCATTGAGTTTAGGAAAACAATTCGATTTTAAAAAAGGCATCGCTAACTCCAATGGCACAATGGGGCTTGTCTATTTGAATAAATGCGAGTATTCTAAAGCTCTTAGCTACTTTTTCACGGCCTTAGAAATTGATGAAGAACTGGGAGATAAAATTGGAATGGAAAAAAGGTTTTGCAATATTGGTGTTGTTTATCAAGGGAAAGGAGATTCTCCGAAAGCTATTGAAAATTATTTAAAAGCATTGAAAATTGCAGAAGAATTGGGGGATAAAAAAATTCACGCATTCATTTTTAACAATATTGGTAATGTATATAGAGACCGAGGTGAAACCACTAAAGCACTCAACAATTATTTAGAATCATTGAAAATTGCAGAAAATATTTTAGATAAACAAATGCAAGCGAGCATCTTATGCAATATAGGATTGATCTATCAGCAGCAAAAAGAGTTGACCACCGCCATCGACTGTTATTTCAAGGGATTGAAAATTTCAAAAGAACTGGATAATAAATATCTGATTTCAATCATTTTTGGAAATATTGGAAATGTTTATAAAGAAGCTGGTGAAACCACGAAAGGTTTAGACTATTTTTTCAAATCATTAAAAATGGCGGAAAAGCTAGGTGATAAACAAGGAATTGCAATTAAATCGGCTAACATTGGATCTTTATTCATTAATTCAAAAAACTATGTAGAAGCAGAAAAGTTTCTTATAGAGGCACTTACAATTGATACAACAATCGGTTTTCTTTCTCATGCACAATTTACACATGAGGAATTAAGTAGACTCTTCGAGATTATTGGAAAGCATGCAAAAGCATTGGAACATTACAAAAAGGCGATGGCAGTGAAGGATACACTTTTTTATGCTGATAAAAATAAAGAAATCATCCGTAAAACAATGAATTATGAGTTTGAAAAAAAGGAAGCAATTACAAAAGCAGAAAATGAAAAGCAACAAGTAATTGCGGAAGAAAAAAATCGTAAACAAAAAATTATTACCTGGTCAGTTGCCTTCGGCTTATTATTAGTGCTTTTATTTGCTGGTTTTATTTTTAGATCACTTCGCATTACCCGAAAACAAAAACAGATCATCGAAATAAAGAGTATAGAAACAGTACAACAGAAAAAAATAATTGAAGAAAAAAATAAAGACATCACTGATAGTATTCATTATGCTAAAAGAATACAACATGCTCTCCTAAGAGACGAAGAACATACAAGTATGCATCTGCCGGAGCATTTTATTCTCT
>JAIOQD010000700.1 GCA_021413595.1 Bacteroidota bacterium
CATTTTTCTACGTATCACTTATAAAAGGAAATATTAAACCAAAAATTATAACCATGAAAACTAAAAATCTATTAAAATATCTTATGGTAGCAGCTACCGCAGGAATAATTTTTACAGCCTGTAAAAAAGACAGGATAGAAGAAGATAGGTCGCTGAATGAATACAGTTCACCTAATAGTTATTTAGATTCAAAAAAACAGGACGAGCAGGAGTTTATAATCACAGCGGATTCCGGTGGGCCCATAGTTGGAAACCAATTTACTACCATTTGGGGCGGAAGACAGTGTTTGATGTTTCCTAACGGAGATACTGTTGCTCTCCCATACACTGTAAAATTGGTGGAATTATATACTCCCAAAGACATGATTTATTACCAGGTTCCTACTGTTTCTTTTGATACCATTTTGGAAACCGATGGTGAAATCAGAGTAAGAGCGTTTAAGAATGGAACAGAATTGATGCTTGTACCTGGCTGTTCTTGGGCAATTAAAATGCCTAATACTGCACCCAAAAATTACATGCATACTTTTTATGGATTTCAACCACAAACTCCAAGTTCATTTAATTGGACTGACAACCCAGCAGCACTTAGTGTTACCACCAGCTTCAATCCAATTTTCACAACTGCTACTGATGGTTATTTAAATTCTATTGTAAAATTAGGATGGGTGAATTGTGGTATTACAAGAGGCAGTAGTACTAATCATCATCTTTCTTTTGCCTCTACCACAGATGACCTTACTAATGTGGCTATTTTTGTATATTTTCCTGCAACTAAAACTGTAATGCAAGTGTTTGGTTCCTCGTCCGGTTCCATACCTAATGGTTCATCTGTTAAAATTATTGCCATTGCTGTTGATGGAAGCGGAACATTATTCAGTTTTAATCAAAACCTAACCATGACTTCATCCACTGCTGTGGAGGTTACTATGGCAGCTACTACAGATGCGAATCTAACGGCCTTATTGAATGGCTTATAATAATTAAATTTCATAAAAAAGCGGGTGCAATTTAAAATAGCACCCGCTTTTTATGATGATCAACATCACATAGGATCTACATCTATTTGCACTCTCACCGATTTATAATCACTACTCGATTTAAAATGAATCAAAAGGTTAGAAAGAATTTTCTTTACCTGCACCACAGAAGCATCGCGCTCAATTTTCAACAAAATATTTTTGTGGTATAAATTACGAATACGCGAAACAATAGGAAATTCAGGACCAAGAACTCGTTTTTTAAAATGGTGTTTTAACTCATCGGCTAAAAATTTTGCCGATGCATTTACCATATTCACATCTCTGTGTATTAGTGTAATTTCAATTAAACGATAAAAGGGAGGGTAATTGAAATTTTTTCTATCCAATAATTGATTCGTAAACATTGAAAGAAAATTAGTACTTATCACATCTTGTATAATACTATGATCAGGATTTTGAGTTTGAATAATTACCTTACCTCGTTTATTTTTTCTGCCGGCCCTGCCTGAGACCTGCGCCATTAATTGAAAACTCCGCTCAAACGACCTAAAATCAGGGAAATTTAACATACTGTCGGCATTTAAAATTCCAACCATACTCACATTATCAAAATCCAAACCTTTGGTAACCATTTGTGTACCAACCAGAATATCAATGTTACCATCTTCAAAATCCTGAATAATATGCTGATGCGCAAACTTACTACGTGTGGTATCCAGATCCATTCTTGCAATTTTTGCTTTTGGATAAAAAATAGAAAGTTCTTCTTCAATTTTTTCAGTACCAAAACCTTTCATTCTCAAATTGGTATCACCACAAGCGCCACATTTATTTGGGGGTTTAATTGAATAACCACAATAATGGCAACGTAATTGATTACTTGCTTTATGATACGTTAAACTCACATCACAATTCGTGCATTGCGGTATCCATGCACATATATTACACTCTAATTGTGGAGCAAAACCTCTTCGATTTTGAAACAAAATTAGTTGTTCTTTATTTTGTAAAGCCAATGTAATAGCATCTAATAATAAAGGTGAAAAATGCGATTTCATTAACTTCTTTCTGGTCGCTTCTTTTACGTCAGCAATTAAAATTTCGGGCATTTGCACACCACCAAAACGTTGATTGATTTCAACAAAACCATACTTACCTTCCTGTGCATTGTAATAGCTTTCTATACACGGTGTTGCCGAGCCCAATAATGTCTTTGCTTTATGGATATGTGCTAAATAAATTGCGGCATCACGTGCATTATAACGGGGTGCAGGATCATATTGTTTGTATGAAGTATCATGCTCCTCATCTACAATTACCAAACCTAAATTACTAAAAGGTAAAAATAATGAAGATCTCGCTCCCACTATTAGTTTAAAGTTATTAGTTTCAGGTTCTGTGTTTAGTCCGAGACTTGAAACTTGAGACTTGAAACTTGAAACATTTTTATTGAAATTTAAAACATTATTCCATACCTCCACTCGCTCATTCCCATTAAATTTACTATGGTAAACGCCCACTGTATCGCCAAAATATTTTCGCAAACGATTTATTATCTGTGTGGTCAAAGCAATTTCCGGAAGTAAATACAACACCTGCTCCCCTTTAGCAATAGCCTGTTCAATAAGTTTCACGTAAATTTCGGTTTTACCGGATGATGTAACCCCATGAAGAAGTACTACATCTTTTGTGGTCGTTGCAGGTTGCTGATTGAAAGTTGATAATGATTCGTTCGCAACAATTAAATTTTCAACTTTCAACTGTGAACCTTCAGCTATCTTCCAACCAAACTGTTCTTGAATCGATTCATAAACCTGTTGCTGAACCTCATTGAGTTGTGATATTTTATTTGCATTATCATAACTTGCAAAGCGCCCTACTTCACGCTCATAGATTTCAAAAATGTTTTTTTGAACCAATGCCTTTAACGCAGCTTCCGCACCGGAAACCATTTTTATTATTTCAGATTTTTTCACTTCCTTATAGGAAGAGGAAGCTGGTAAATTATTTGAAGTTACTTGTGAATAACGCTCAGATAGCTTTATGTAGGCTATCAATACGTCCAATTGTTTGGGAGCCTTTTTTTCCAAAAACGGAAAAATGGTTTTTAAATTTTCTTCGTCATTAGCATATTCTGTTATTCTAATAAAGCTCTCAATCATAGGTTTGAATTTTTCTTTTAACTCCTCATGGATCAACACTACACCTTTTTCTATCAATACTTTTAAAATAGGATAAACGGTTTTTTGTTCCAAAATTTCAGAAACTTCATTAATGCTTAAAACAGTGCGTACTTCAAGCGCTTCAATGATCAAATGTTCTTTATCAGAAAGTGTTTCGATCTGATCACTCTCTGATGCCATCTTTTGGGAAGTATATTCGGGATTTAGTACAATTTTCGTTTCACTTGCTAACCTCAATCCGCCCGGTAATGCGGCTACCATAACATCACCAATATGACACATATAATATTGGCTCATCCAATCCCATAACGCGAATTGTTTTAAATTAACAATAGGATGCTCATCCAAAATGGAATCGATATACTTGGCTTCGTATTGTTTTGGAGGGATTTCATGAATATTACGAACCAAAGCAGAATATAATTTACCTCTTCCGAATTGCACCACCACTCTTTGCCCCACTTCAATAACTTCATTCCAATCATACGGCACCCGATAAGTGTATAAATTGGGAACGGCTAAAGGCAATATAACATCAACAAAATAGGTGGTACGACTCATTTAACAAATCGTTAGAAAAAATAACAGACCATGAATTATAACAACACAAGTAGGAATATCTTGCAATAAACAATAACAAATTATATTATTTTGAATGGTTACTTTATGTCCTTCATTCTATGTGCAAGCATATTAAAGAAATTACCTAAAGGTTTCACCACCATCATTTTCAACATTGGATTTAAATCAGATTCAAATATTAATTGTCCAATAGAATTGCTTTCATCTTTTTTAGTAATGAATATAAACAATTGAAAAGCAAAAGGAACTTTACCGTTTGAATTAATCGTGATTTTTGTGAAAGGACTTTTATCAACTATTTTCATTCCAATTGTAGCCATTCCATTAATCGTAAATGAACATTCCTCACTTGTTGCTGTCCAGTTAGTTACCTGAGAGGGCATTAACTTCTCAAAATTTCTAAAATCACTTAAATAGTTGAAAATATTTTCTGCTGAATTATTAATATCAACTATTTCACTTTCAATTTTTGTTAAAGACATGATCTAAGGATTATAAATGAATACAAATTTATTGGGTTATGGATGATCGTTAAAAAAAATTGAATCTACATAATTAAAACAATGAACCTTAACGAATTCGCCACACAAAAAACACCAAATGCAGATTCATAAATTCGTATAGATTCGTTATCTATAACTATTTCCCCCACTCTGAAGGGTTTTCTCTCCATTCTTTTAATGACTTCAAATTTTTATCTGTTATATAATTTGATTTTAAAGCTTGTTTAATGAGTGTATCATAATCACTTAATGTAACTAATTTACACTTTGATTTTTTGAAATTATCGATTGCTGTTTTAAAGCTATAGGTAAAAATTGCGGCCATCCCTTTTACTTCGCATCCCTTTTCACGCAATGCTTCTACTGCACTTAAGCTACTACCACCTGTTGAAATAAGGTCTTCAATTACAACAACCGACTGCCCCTTTTCAATCACTCCTTCTATCATATTTGTTAACCCATGTTTCTTAGGTTCAGAGCGAATGTAAACAAATGGTAATCCCATCTCTTGTGCTACCAAAGCGCCCTGAGCAATCCCTCCTGTAGCAACTCCTGCAATAACATCGGGCTTTCCAAATTTTTCAACGATCGCAGTTACAAATTCCTGACGAATAAAAGTACGTATCTTAGGATAAGAGAGTGTTACACGATTATCGCAATAAATTGGAGAGTGCCATCCCGAAGCCCACGTAAAAGGTTTGTTAGGTTGTAATTTAATTGCTTTAATTTGTAGTAGAAATTCAGCAATTTTTAAAGCGGATTCTTCATTAGATTTCATAAGGCAAAGATATTAACTATTTAATCAGTAACACCTAATTAAAAAAACGAAAATGATAAAAATATTTTATTTTAACAAATTGATTTATTTAATTAATAATCAGGCAATTTTCAAACCTAAAGAGGGTGCTATTTTGGCAGATATTCAATCCGCAGATGAAATGCTATTGAAATTTAATAAACTCGCACACAAAAAAAAATTGTACGAAATTTATTTTTTCAATGAAAATATACAGCATTTATTCAACTATTTTTCTGGAATGTTCCGTCTCATTGAAGCTGCAGGAGGATTGGTAAAAAATGAAAAAGATGAGTACTTATTTATATTCAGAAATGGAAAATGGGATTTACCTAAAGGTAAAATTGAAAAAGCAGAAGGTATTAAAACTGCAGCCATTCGTGAAGTGGAAGAAGAATGTGGCATTAGCAGCTTGTCTATTATTAGAGAATTACCATCAACTTACCATACTTACACTATAGAAGAAAAAATAATTTTAAAGCGCACATACTGGTTTGAAATGAGCTGTGATGACACTTCAGCCATCTTAATTCCACAAATTGAAGAAGGCATCACTGACGTTCAATGGATTGCAACAAAAAAAATGAAAAAAGTATTTAATAATACATTTGAATCAGTAAAAGAAGTGCTGAGTGCAGCTGCATTAGAGGGATAAAGAAGACTTGCTAATTATTCGTTTTATCACCTACCTTATGTGTTTTACTTTTTGGCTTGGTAATATCGTAAAACAAACGATCAATATCTTCATCCGGGCCTTCTGCAGGTGCCCGCACAAATTTACCCTCCGGGTCTATTAAAAAATAAGCCGGCAATGATTTTATTTCATAT
>JAIOQD010000708.1 GCA_021413595.1 Bacteroidota bacterium
ATCTTTTCTCTTTCCTTTAAGGAAGGAGCAAAAGCAGTTCGCTGGGAATGTGATGGCAGCCCTGATTATACTATTGAAGAAATAGAAAAAGCAGAAAGAGGTACCAACATTGTTTTGCATATTGCCGATGATTCAGAAGAATTTTTAGAACAATATCGTATTCAGGAATTGCTTACTAAATATTGTAAATTTTTACCTGTTGAAATTAAATTTGGTACTAAAAAAGAAACCAAAAAAGAAGGTGATAAAGAAACGGAAGTAGAAATTGACAATATCGTTAATAATCCAAGTCCTGCATGGACAAAAAAACCAGCCGATTTAACTGACGAGGATTATAAAAAATTCTATCACGAATTATACCCGATGAGTTTTGAAGATCCTTTGTTTCATATTCATCTGAATGTAGATTATCCGTTTAATCTTACCGGTATTTTATATTTTCCAAGAATCAAAAAATCATTTGAAACACAAAAAGATAAAATACAATTATACAGTAACCAGGTATTTGTAACCGATTCGGTAGAGAATATTGTTCCTGACTTTTTAACCTTATTGCGTGGTGTGATCGATTCACCGGATATCCCTCTAAACGTTAGCCGTAGCTATTTACAAAGTGATGCAAGTGTTAAAAAAATATCTGGACATATTACAAAAAAAGTAGCTGATAAATTAGAAGATTTGTTCAAAAAAGATCGTACAGATTTTGAAAGTAAATGGGAGGATATTAAAATATTTGTACAGTACGGAATGCTTTCAGACGAGAAGTTTTATGATAAAGCTCAAAAATTTGCCTTGCTGAAAAGTGCTGATGGGAAATATTCTACTTTAGAAGAATATGCTGAAAAAGTTAAACCAACACAAACGAATATAGATAAAAAAGTAATTTATTTATATACCACCAATGTTGATGAACAGCATAGTTTTATTGAGACAGCAAAGGATCGTGGTTATGATGTATTGGTGTTCGACAGCCCTATTGATTCGCATTATATTAATCAATTGGAATCTAAATTAACTGATACTTCTTTTGTAAGAGTGGATGCCGATACAATTGACAAGATCATTAAGAAAGAAGAAGCACAACCTTCAAAACTTTCGGAAGACGAACAAAAACAATTACAGCCAATCATTGAAGGATTGGTTGCTAAAGAAAAATTTAGTGTGGTATTCGAAAGTCTGAGTGAAAGAGATGCTCCTATCCTTATCACTAAACCTGAATTTATGCGTAGAATGAAAGATATGAGCGCAATGGGTGGTGGAGGAATGGCTTTTTATGGCTCTATGCCTGATATGCACAATCTGGTAGTAAACAGCAATCACCCGCTTATTTCGAAAATACTAAAGGAAAAAAATGCTGATAAACAAAAGCAACTCGCAAAACAGGCTGCTGATTTGGCAATGCTTTCCAAAGGCTTATTAAAAGGCGAGGAATTAACAAAGTTCATCAAACGTAGTGTAGAATTGATAGATTAAAATGCCTTCCCCCTTTATCTACTCTCCTATGGAGAGTAGATAAAGGGGAGAGGTTACTGACAAAAAACGTCAGCATGACATTAAAAAAAGCTTGGTATATCCTTTGCGGATATGGGAGCAATTAAAAATTTAAACTAAATAAAACAAAACGAAATGAAAAGAGGTACTATTATTTTATTAGCAATTGCGGGTGTATTCTTGCTTATTGGTTTTAACGGTTGTGGTTCATACAACTCTATGGTAACAATGCAAGAAGGAGTTACTGCTCAATGGCAGCAAGTAGAAGTTGCTTATCAGGCGCGTATGGATAAAACCAAAAATTTGTTTGAAATTGTTCAAGGTGCTGCTGATTTCGAAAAAGAAACATTGACAGCTGTAATGGAAGCCCGTAGTAAAGCAACCAGCATTCGTATTGACCCAACCAATTTAACTCCGGAAAAAATGGCTGAATTTGAAAAAGCTCAGGGTGCTTTTGGTCAATCATTAGGACGCTTAATGGCTGTAGCTGAAAATTACCCTCAATTACAGGCAGTAGGAGCTTTTCGTGACTTTCAAGCACAATATGAAGGAATGGAGAACCGTATAGCTACTGAACGTAGACGTTTCAATGAAACGGCACAAGAGTATAATACTTACATACGTAAATTTCCAAAAAACATTTGGGCTGGTATCTTTGATTTCGATAAAAAAGCGTACTTCGAATCAGTAGAAGGTGCTGAAACAGCTCCTGATATTAAGAGCATGAGAGAGAAGAAATAAGTCAAAAATTAAAAGTCAAAAGTCAAAAGGGGGACTTAGGTTTTTCTTTTGAATTTTGACTTTCAACTCTTTTTATTTAATTACAATGAGCGCAAAAAAATTTTTTAACGAGGAGCAGAAACATACTATTCAAAAGGCCATTGCTGACGCTGAACTTAATACTTCAGGCGAAATTCGTGTGCATATTGATGATGTTTGTAAAGAAGAGGTGCTGGATAAAGCAGCCAACATTTTTCACGACTTAAAAATGGATGAAACCACATTGCGTAATGGTGTCTTGTTTTATTTAGCTGTTAAAGACCATAAATTTGCAATACTGGGCGACAAAGGAATTAACGAAAAAGTACCATCCGATTTTTGGGATCATATTAAACTTACCATGTTGGAACATTTCAAAAAACATGAATTTACGGAAGGTTTATCCAAAGGAATTAATATGGCGGGTGAAAAATTAAAAACACATTTCCCTCTGCAGCATAACGATACCAATGAATTAAGTAACGATATGAGTTTTGGAAAATAGTTTTATTGCCATCGCACACTCTTCGCCAAGCTTAGAGTGACTGAGCGCTGTCATATTGAGCTTGTCGAAATATGTGCGTTAGCTTTACCAATTTTAAATTGAGATTCGGATCCACGATTTTATTCTCAAAAACAAATTATACAAATGTTGAAAAAATATATTTCTCTTTTATTACTGGCTTTATTTTCTGTGATTTCCTCATTCGCGCAGGTTACTGGTATTCCCGAACGTCCTAGTCCACCGCGTTTGGTAAATAACCTTTCTAAGGAAATGCCTGATTTTTTATCTGCTGATGAAGCGGAAAGGCTCGAGCGCAAGCTTTCTGATTTTGCAAATCAAACATCCAATCAAATAGTTATTGTTATTGTTGACGATTTAGGTGGTGATGAACCCTGGAGCTATGCAACGGAACTTGGCCAAAAATGGGGGGTAGGACAAGGTAAATTTGATAATGGCATCGTTATCCTTGTGAAACCAACTGGAGGTGAAGGACAGCGTAATTTGCATATTGCTGTGGGGTATGGACTTGAAGGTGCTATTCCCGATTTAACCACCAAACAAATTCGTGAGAATGAAATGTATCCCTACTTCAAAAGAGGAGAATATTATACTGCTTTGGATAAAGCCACCGATGTGTTGATGGCAATGGCCAAAGGGGAATATAGTTCTGATGCCTATGGCAAAAAAAATAAAAAATCATTTCCAAAAGGGATAATAATTTCTCTAATATTATTTATTCTATTCATCATTTTCAAAGCCAGCAAACGTGGTGGAGGTGGTGGTGGAGGAGGCTTAACGATGGGTGCCGCAGGATTCATCTTAGGTAATGCATTGGGTCATAGAGGTGGTGGCGGAGGCTTTGGAGGCGGTGGTTCTTCCGGTGGCTTTGGAGGCTTTGGTGGTGGCGGTTTTGGTGGTGGTGGTTCTGGGGGGAATTGGTAGATCACTTTATTGCTGTCATCCCGAGAGGGATCCGAGGGATCTTTTTATAGATTTCAGGTAATAAACTTGCTTTCTGCAAGTAACTAACAAGATTCCTCCACTTTGGTCGGAATGACTCGATAGAAAATCACATTATTTGGAAGTCATCCCGAGCGGGATCCGAGGGATCTTTTTATAGATTTCAGGTAGTAAACTTGCTTTCTGCAAGTAACAACAAGATTCCTCCACTTTGGTCGGAATGACCCGAAAAAAGTATGTACAAGTCATCCCGAGAGGGATCCGAGGGATCTTTTTATAGATTTCAGGTAATAAACTTGCTTTCTGCAAGTAACTAACAAGATTCCTCCACTTTGGTCGGAATGACCCGAAAAAAGTATGT
>JAIOQD010000709.1 GCA_021413595.1 Bacteroidota bacterium
CAGGTAAAATGTCACCACGACAGATTCTTGTCTTTTCAATTATATTATTAGGGCTCACAGACGGATAGGCAGCAGTAATTCTTAAAACTGCTGTACACTATATCCACCTTGCAATTACGCATGACTATCACATCAAGTATCAATATTTTCTTTACTTAGTTTTTCCAACCCTCGGAATTTTGCTAACTGTTTGGTTTGTGCAAAAATACTTGAAAGGGAAATTAGGAAGAGGAACAGCAAATATTCTTCATTCCATTGCGAAAAAATCCAGTTTTTTGCCAAAGGATCAAATGTATTCGCATATTGTAACAAGTGCACTCACGGTGGGTTTTGGTGGTTCAGCAGGTTTGGAATCACCTATTGTTGTTACTGGTTCTGCTATTGGTTCTAATTTTGGAAAAACGCATCACATCAATTATAAAGATCGCACATTGTTATTGGCTTGTGGTGCTGCTGCTGGAATCTCAGGAGCATTTAATTCACCTATTGCGGGTGTACTTTTTGCGTTAGAAGTTTTATTGGTAGATGTTTCCATCTCAGCTTTCATTCCTTTAATAATTGCTGCTGCTGCTGGAGGTTTACTTTCTAAAATAATTTTACAGGAAGACACATTGTTTTCTTTCAAATTGATTCAGCCTTTCGATTACCACAATGTGCCCTATTACATTATTCTTGGTTTACTTGCCGGTTTTATTTCCGTTTATTACGCTCGGGTTTACTTGAAAATAGAATCGTTTCTGAAACCTAAAAAGAAAAAAATCTACAGTAAGGCTATATTAGGTGGCGGTATCCTTGCTATTTTAATTTTATTTTTCCCTTCACTCTTTGGTGAAGGTTACGAAAGTATCAAAACACTTTCAGATCTGAATCCAGAAATGCTTTTTGAGCATAGTATCCTTGCTAAATATGTTTCGAATAAATGGCTCGTTGTCCTCTTTATTGTACTTACCATGTTTTTTAAAACCATCGCTGCTGCGGTCACTATAGGTAGCGGAGGTAATGGCGGTAATTTTGCTCCTTCGCTTTTTGTTGGAGCTTATCTTGGTTTCGCTTTCGCATATATCCTTAATTTGCTTGGTATTGTGGAGGCACCGGTAAGTAATTTTACGATTGTTGCAATGGCCGGAATATTGAGTGGAGTATTTCATGCTCCTCTTACTGCAATATTTTTAATAGCCGAAATCACAGGGGGATATGAGCTGATGATTCCTCTGATGATCGTTTCTGCAAGCAGTTTCATGATTTCAAAATATTTTGAGCCTTATTCAATGGATGTAAAAAGACTTGCTAAAAAAGGACATATTTTCACTTCAGATAAAGATAAAAATATACTTACATCATTAAAACTAGGGAAGTTGATCGAAACTGATTTTCAAATTGTATCACCTGATTCTACTCTTGGTGAGTTGGTAGAGGTAGTTGCTAACTCAAAAAGAAATATTTTCCCCGTTGTTGCAAAAGAAATTTTTGTTGGAGTGATTGTACTTGATAACATAAGAGAAATAATGTTTAAACATGATATGTATGATAAAGTTTATGTAAAGGAAATAATGAGGAAGCCCTTAGCAATAATTTCTCCTGAGGAAGAAATGGCCTCAGTAATGAAAAAATTTGATGAAACCGGAGCATGGAATTTACCCGTATTGAATGAAGGGAAATATATTGGTTTTATTTCAAAGTCGA
>JAIOQD010000097.1 GCA_021413595.1 Bacteroidota bacterium
TTTATATTTTGCATAGAGGAAATAGTGCCTTGGATTAGCCAAAACAGTGGAATTTTTTAGTCCTCTGTTGATATGAGTAGAAGAAGCTCCCGCTGTGATGTTAGAGGCATTAAACTCTAAACCAAGCCCGAAATCGGGAGAAAACGCGTTGGTGGAAGTTACAATTGCTTGTGGATCACTTCCTTGCTCATAAACCAATTTACTACCATCTAGTTTTTTATTCATAAAACCGGCAGAAAGCCCACCCGAAAGTGTTGCAGATTCAGAAATACGGGTATGATAAGCATAATTTACTTTCAGGTTCAATGTATTTTCAAAACCGATACGGTCGTTTATTGCAGTAAGACCTATACCTCCTTTTATTTTAGCAAGATAGGTATGTGCATTTAAAAATTGCGTGGATGGTGGATTGTCAACACCTATCCATTGTTGCCTTGCAACAATGGAAGCAATAATTTTACCGGTGTTACCGGTTGCAGCAGGATTGAACATATTTTCGTTATACATATAATGACTGAACTGCATATCGTTTTGCGCCATAGCAAAGTATGGTAGGAGCAAAAACAGGAAAGGGGTAATTTTTTTCATTCGTTTATTTTTTTATTACTTTAAATGTTGTTCTTCTATTGGTCTGATGGTCGTTTTCCGTCTGAGCGTTTTTCTTTATTGGAACTGATTCACCATAACCCATAACGGATAGCCGATTTTTATCAATTCCATTTGCAATAAAATAATCTACAACATTCTGTGCCCGTTTTTCTGAAAGTTTCATATTATAATCATCAGTTCCTATTTCATCGGTATGGGAATTTACCTGGATTTTTATGCCCGGAGTTTCCTTTAATATCCTTGTCATTTTGTTGAGTTCCTTTTTCGATTCTGTTTTTAGTTCGGCTTTATTTGAGTCATAATAAATATTAGGTATCGTTATTTCAGCATAGGTGATCTTTTGGAATTTAAAATCAAGATCGGTGCCAGTGCTTTTTGAGAATTCCATACTGGCTTTTATGCCCATTGTTGTAAGATCTTTTGAATCGCTAAAAAAGCCTGCTTTTACGGCAATAACCGCGTAGTTTAGACCCGGTTGAAGCTCCTGAAAACTAAATTCTCCATCAGAGTCAGTTGTTGTAGAATCTACACTGCCATTGCTTCCTTTTAAATAAACGGTTACCTTATTAACAGGTTTACCGGTTTTGGAGTCAGCAATTGATCCTTTTGCGGTTAAAATAAGAGGCGCTTTTTTAAAAGAGTAAATATCATCTTCTCCTTTTCCACCCGTTCGGTTTGAGCAAAAATAGCCCTCAAAAATAGAATTACCGGTAAAAATAATTCCAAAATCATCCGCACAGGAATTTATAGGTGCCAGCAAGTTTTCAGGCTTTCCGTATGAGGTGGCTTTAATTTGAGAAGAAAATATATCCAACCCACCAAAGCCTATATTGCCATCAGAAGAAAAGTAGAGAGTATCGTTAAATACATAGGGGAACATTTCGTTGTAAGGTGTATTTACCGGAGCTCCCAAATTTTGAGGCAGCCCCCAAACTCCTGCTTTTCTTTTTATTACCCAAATATCTTTTCCGCCAATTCCTCCATTCATATTGGAAACAAAATATAGAGTATTGCCATCAGCAGAAAGGGCTGGTTGACCGGTGCTAAAAATCTCATCTGAAAACTCAAAGGGTTTTGATTCAGCCCAAACATTTTCTTTTTCATTCCAAACCGAACAAAAAATATTGCAATTCTCTTTTGCGCTCTTTTCACCGTTACATTTCATATAATAACCGGTATTGCTTTTTTTATCGTAAACAAAGGCTCCTTCATTGTATTTTGTGTTTATTCCGCCCTTTAGTTTAACAGGTTTGCTCCATTTACCTTTTTTAGGGTCTAAGGAAGTTTCATAAACATCAGAGAAGCCTTGTCCGGTAAAATTGTCAAAATTGCTTCCTTTTTCTTCCACTCTTGAGGAGGAGAAGATCAATTTTTGTTTAACCATGGTAAGACCAAAATCGCTGAAATCAGAATTTATGTCCAGTTCGTTCTTAATTTCATAAGAAATATCAGATTGTTTACCCGACAATGCAAAATCACAATTGGCGATCTTACGTTTTACTAGTTTGTCACCCGTTTTTTTTAAGTATGTTGAATAAGCAGATTTTGCTGCCTCATATTCACCTGCCGTAACAAGTATATCACCATATAATAAAAATACTGTGGGAGCGGAATAGCCATTTTCAATTGATTTCTCAAGCCATATTCTAGCCTCTTTATAACTATTTATCGCGGCATAACATGCGCCTAATTTATAATATATTTCGTTTTTATTAGTTTCAGCTACTTCTTTTTTTAGTGCTTTTTGATACAATTCAATTGCAGTGAAATATTCCTTATGGCTCACAGCTGTATCAGCTTTATCCGTAACAGATTGCGCATAAAGCGTAGAAAAGAGCATTGAAACCAAATAAAAACAAAAAAACAGGCGAATTCGCATCA
>JAIOQD010000710.1 GCA_021413595.1 Bacteroidota bacterium
AAACATCTGCCCCACAAGAATCAATTCCTTTTTTGCAATAGATTAAATTTTTCCAAAACAAACATCCACTTGAAGCAGAAAAATAACTAAAATACGGCCCTCCAGAACCTTCAACATAATCATATATTTGAAAAGGTTCTTCAAAACAATTTGTTCCCGAAATATATTCTTTATGCCATATTTTTTTTGAGCAATAAGGATAAGGTTGAATGTAAATGCTGTCAATACTGTCTCCATAGCAAGGAGCCGTTTCCATAAAAGGATAATTTTGTATTGGAGAATGTAAATCGGTATAAAACAATGTGTCGTTAAGGGTATGATACGTTACTGTAAAATAAGGAGGTTGCCCCCATGGGTAAAAAGATTGGACATTCTTTGTCCTTGTTAAACAATTATAAAAAACGGTATCTGCGTTTAAAGAAAAATATTTGTTTAAAATTGTAGTTTTTTCAAATGTTGTATCTGTTGAGTTGTAGCCAGGTTCAGCCACATGCTGACAATAACTGCGTATTAAGAAAACATCACCCACATTGTAATTATAAACATCTCCATGCGTCATTGTCAGTTGGGCAAAGGAATTCAAGTTTAATAAAGAAAGAGAAATCAAAACAAAGAGTATTAGAAGCTTTTTCATCTCAAATGATTTTTAATTATTAGCGATAATATCTTGTCTGCCGTTTTAAGTGCACAACAGTCCTATTACCTAATGAAAAGTCTCCCGGTAAATATTTTAAAAAATCTTCGAAAGACTTTCTGCCAGATAATTTGTGAAAGAATGAAGAACTCTAAATTCTGCAAAAAAGTTTGTCGATTCCACGAAAGACAGTCTGCTGTGAGTTTTATATTTTTCTGCGCAACGTTTCCCCTTACAATAGCTGCTAACATAAATATAATCACATCTATTGCTTACACACATTTGTAAACATTTGCAATTATATACAAATCATAACCCTTTTAAAACGCCTCCGAATAAAGCGTTCTAAAGTCATCTCTGCTAACCGGCTTAGGATTATTGGGATGTGCGAAATCTGCAAAAGCCAAGTCAGCCAATGTATCGAGGTGCTCTTCTTTTACATTAATATCACGTAATTTATGTGGGATACCAACTTTTGTATTTAAATCAAACAGGTATTGAATAACTGCTTCTCCTGTGTATTCGTCAAGTTCAAGGGTACGTGCCATTCTTGCGAATTTATCTTCAAAACCGGCAATATTGAAACGCATGCCATAAGGGATATTCACAGCATTAGCAAGTCCATGGTGAGTATCCAGCAAGGAAGATAAAGGGTGAGCCATAGAATGTACCACTCCCAATCCTTTTTGAAAAGCAATAGCCCCCATCATAGAAGCCATCAACATTTCGGAACGAGATGCCAGATCAGGCTTTTTTACTGCCTTTTCCAAGGAAAGAGAAATTAAACGCATTCCTTCCAGTGCAATTCCATCACACATAGGATGATAATTTTTAGCCAAAAAAGCTTCCATATTATGCGTAAGTGCGTCCATACCGGTTGCTGCTGTCACTCCCGCAGGCAATCCCATCGTTAACAAAGGATCAGCAAAAACAACTTTTGCAAGAAGTTTTGGAGAGAATAGTATTTTTTTCTGATGTGTTATGTCGTCCGCAATAATTGCGCTTCGGCCAACTTCGCTGCCTGTTCCGGCAGTAGTAGGAATAGTAACAAAATGAGGGACATCATTTGTTACAAAAACATCACCTCCAATAAGATCATCATATTTGAATAGATCTTCTCTATGATGAATACGCAATACAATTGCTCTTGCTACATCCAATGCTGCACCCCCACCAATACCAACAATGCTATCACGATGTGTACCATCATATACATCACCACCTTTGATCACATCACTCTTTACAGGGTTTTTATGTATCTCTGAAAATACCTCAACAGAAATACCCTGAAGTTTTAAATCAGCAATAATCTCTTTAAAGAAAGGAAGTTCAGCAATGATCGGATCTGTCACCAACAATGGTTTAGAAAGATTATTTTGTTTTAGATAAGCAGGTAATTCTTTAACTGCATTAGCACCAAAACGAATGGTGGTAGGGAAATTGAATTGAACAACACGATTAAAATCCATATTATTTATAAGTTTTAAAGTTTAAAGTTTTAAAGTTCAAAAGTTGTGATTCCAACATCTAATATCCAACATCTAATATCTAATTTATATTATTTCAAAATACCTCTTCATCTCCCAGTCAGTAACCACTTTACTAAACTGGCGCCACTCCCATTCGCGTGTTTGTGTAAAATGTTCAACGAATTTTCCTCCAAAAAGTTCTTTCGCTACTTCCGAATTTTTCATTGCTTGTGTCGCTTCCCAAAGGTTTGCAGGCAATACACCATGCGACTTATCTTTGTAACCACTTCCTGTTGTAGGAGCCTGTAACTTAAGTTTGTTTTTAATTCCGTATAAACCGCTGGCAAGGCAGGCTGCCATAGCCAAATATGGATTCGAATCAGAGCCCACCACCCTGGTTTCCACCCTTGCTGATTTAGGTCCAAGAGGTAATGACCGCAAAGCAACGGTTCTGTTGTCTATAGCCCACGTCAACGTTGTGGGAGCCCAGGCGCCTTCTACCAAGCGTTTATATGAATTTATTGTGGGAGCCAACATCGGCAAAATAAAAGGTAAACAATGTAACTGACCTGCAATATAGCTTTTGAACATGTCGCTCATATTCTCTTTATCTTTTTCGGAATAGAATAAATTGGTCTTGCTCTTTTTATCCCATAAACTCTGATGCACATGCCCGCTACATCCCGGAAGATTCTCACTCCACTTGGCCATGAACGTAGCCATGATGCCATGTTTGTAAGAAATTTCTTTTACACCTGTTTTAAAAAGTACTGCACGGTCAGCTGCTTCTAATATCCCTGAATAGGTAATTGCAGCTTCGTAAACCCCCGGACCAGTTTCTGTGTGAAGACCTTCTATTGGAATGTCAAATTTTTTCAACTGATCAAATAAGGCGGTAAAAAAATCATTTCGTAATGTGGTTCGTAAAATCGAATAGCCAAACATCCCCGGACTCAAGTGATTGAGACCACTGAATTTTTTTTCATGCAGGGTTTGAGGTGTTTCTTCAAAATTAAACCATTCAAATTCCTGGCTAAAGTAAGGTGTATAACCCAGTTTTTCCGCCTTACCGATAACCTGCTGAAGCAAATTTCTTGGACATACATAAGCAGGCTTACCTATTAATTCGCAAAGAAAAAACGGCACATCGTTTTCCCATGGAATTTTTCGAAACGTTTTAATATCAACCCTTGCCGGAGTATCGGGATATCCTGTATGCCATCCCGTGAAGCCCACATTATCATACGCTACATCATTGGAATCCCAACCAAACACTACATCGCAAAAGCCTATGTTACTATTTATGACAGATAAAAATTTTTCTGCGCTTACATATTTTCCGCGTAAAACACCATCAATGTCTGTGATTGCGAGTTTTACTTTCCCGGAAGGATGATTTTTAACATACTCTATTATTTCTTTTTCTGACATGATGATGATGATGGTTTGTTAAAACGTTAATATTTGTTACACAGAGTTACACGGAGGATGCACAGAGTAACACAGAGTTTATAATTTATATCTTTTAATGCCATTTTTAAGTAGTGTAACATTAAAATTAATCAATAATCCGATAACCTTATTTCCAAATTTC
>JAIOQD010000716.1 GCA_021413595.1 Bacteroidota bacterium
CGCTGTTATTAATCAAAAGATCCGCGAATATATTGCTGCCCCCAAAAAGGAAATCCGTATAATTTCATTTAACTATAAATTAATTATATCAATTGCCGCAAGTGTTTTGCTATTGATTGGCGGCATATTTTTCTTTAATCAATTCAGTAAAAAAGATGGGATGGCAGAATTTAAATCTGAAAATCCCTCACCATTTCTGCCTCCACCGGCTCCTCCGGGTGATGAAATATTATCGGATTCAATAAATTCAAATTCGATTGAAGTTGCAAAAGAAGAAAGCACACTAGAAACAAATATGAATTCCCCTTTAGATAAAATCGAGGAGATTGAGCAACAAGCCAATGCCGAAGGGCGTAACGCTACCGCTGATTTAAAGACGAACATTGCTGAAGAGGAAAAGGCTACAGGTAATGCCAGTGCTACCTATAATCCAATTATACAAACTGAAGAAAATAAAAAAGGGACTACTCCTGCACCTGTCAAATCCGACAATAATAGTGCACCTAAGAGCGAGCTACGTGAACAAGTTAAAGATGATATTTTTTTCGAATTAAAAAATGCTGACCAATCTGGTGGGGCAAAAGAGAAAGAAAGTTTAGAATTGAATGAGCCTACCGTTGCAAAAGCTAAATCGACTTCAGCAACCGGAACCGATGACAGAGATGATAATGCTCGTGATAAAGTTGCGAAAAAATCAGAACAAAAAAATAATTTATTTAATTTAGGTGCATTAGAAAAAAGAAGAGCTGAACAGGACGCTGAGGAAAAACCAACTGAAACTATTGCTTATGCTCCACAAAACATTGTTGTTGGTGACGAAGCGATAGAAACTACAACAATTATGAAGTCGGAATCGAATCTATCACAAGATATGGATGCATCTAAATCAGTTGACCATGCGCCTGAATTCCCTGGAGGACAAGACTCTTTACTCAAATTTATTAATAAAAATTTCAAGTACCCATCAAACTATAAAACTGAAAGTATCAGCAACAAAAAGATCTATGTGAATTTCATTATAGATGAAAAGGGGAGGGTAAAAAAGGCGAAAATTCAAAAGGGTATAAATCCGGAATTGGATAAGGAAGCTTTACGTGTTGTAAATAGTATGCCAAAATGGAAAGCTGGAATCAATAAGGGAAAGCCAGTTTCCGTTATTTATAATCTTCCCATTGTCTTAGAGTAAAATAGTTCCTTAAATTATTTTTTTTGAGATCATTTTCTTTTTCTTATACCCTTACAATATTTCTATTGAATTAGGCAATAATGAATAACCCGAACACTGGTGCTTTATATTACAAGGTGTGATGTCATCCAGAGCTATCGAAGGGTTTTAATGCCCAATTAAAATATCAAAAATAAAATTTCTGATCAAAATTAAGAAAGCATCTACTTTCGTGATTTAATATTCGTTAAATCGGAAATTAGGGTTGTTCGATAAAGAAGTACATGTTTGCGAAGAAATATTTAAAAACTTTTGCAAAATTCCTTTAGAGGGTTGAGCTATTAATAAAATCAAATAAATAGCCGCGAGGCAGCCCCTCAAGGAATTCACTAGATTCAACTTCCTATTTAAATTTTTTTTATAAAATGGAGCCACTATCATTGGCAAGTTTTCAAATATAAATAGCTTAAAATCCTTGTCCCACTTTATAGCCTATCATCTTTAATGGCCTTTTGATATTCTTCCTTATATCTTCATTTTAATATTTGGTGTGTTTTCATCTAATTATACCAACTCTTTTTTTTTAAGTTTCAACTAATAAAAATACTTCGTTATCGAATATAGAGGTAAAACAAATTATAGCTAATCTATTTTTGCTCAAATATTTTAAATAAATCATTGGAATTAAAAACTAAAAGAACATGAAAAATAAAATAAACGAATTCCGAATTTTTGGGATAGAAACGATTAATGACAGCATGAAGAAGTGTGCAATTCTTTTTTTTGCTTCCCTCTTTCAAGTCAGTTCAATATTTGGCCAATCTCAAGTTTATGACAATTTTGAGGGGACTTCGTTTTTGAATTATGGTTCAAAAAATGGGGTTTTGGACACTGTGGTAAAAAACCCTGCGCCAAATAAAGTGAACAGTTCAGCAAAATGTGCTTTGTATATTAGAAATGGTGGAAAAAAATTTGACAATATAAAAATGAACTTCGAAGGAGAATTAATAGGTGTGAACGCATACGCAACTTATTTAGGCGCTCCACCTAAAATTAAAATGAAAATTTATACCAATGCACCTGTTGGAACTTTGGTAGAGTTTTTATTAGGAAATAAACTTGGAAATAATACATATCCTGAGGGAACAAACAGTCAATTTCAGGCATATACAACAACAACAAATGCCTGGGAAGAATTAGAATTTAAGTTTGCCCAAGTACCAGAAGGAAGTCAAACTTCTTTTAATCAAATTGATCAAATCACATTGTTGCTTAGTCCGAACTCATCAAGTTCTGACACCTATTATTTTGATGATATAACAGGCCCTCCGGTGGTACAAAAAAACAAATCAGAAGAAATTGGTTCGAAGACACCAACTACTAAAAAGTAAGCCTTTTTTAAAGTTATCAATTAATTTAAATTGTTTGACTAATAGTTTCTCCTCATAAAACAAATGGAGGATTGATAATTATTGATTCAGGTCTATTAACAAAGGGCTACTAAATTTTTAATGAAAATATTTATGTTTAGAAAAGAAAAATACGCATTTGGTTGGCCGGGAATTGAAGCAAAATGGACTTCCAGTGCAAAAACGGGAGTTGGAACTTCCCTTCATTCGAAAAGCAAAGTGTGGTATTCAATCAGCCATGGTATTTTAAATGAAATTTATTATCCACAGGTAGATCAGGCATGTACAAGTGATTTGGGCTTAATTGTAACGGATGGAAAATCTTTTTTTTCGGAAGAAAAGCAAGACACCTCTCATCAGATTAAATATTTGGCTAATGGTGTTCCTGGATATCATGTAACAAATAGTTGCAATATGCATTATTATAGGATTGAAAAGGAAATCATTTCAGATCCTGTTAGGGATACATTACTTCAACGAATTCAATTTTTCCCTTTAAAAAAGAAACGAAAAGAATTTAAATTATTTATGTTGTTGGCTCCACATCTAGGTAATTCAGGTGCTGGTAATACTGCATGGGTGGGGGATTACAAAGGTATCCCAATGTTGTTTGCTCAACGAGGAGAAGTTTCATTGGCGTTGGTATGTTCTGTTCCCTGGAAAAAAGGCTCTGCAGGTTTTGTTGGAAGTTCAGATGGCTGGCAAGATCTAATGCGCCATAAACAAATGACCTGGGAATTTGAAAAGGCCGAGAACGGGAATGTGGCCTTAGTGGGTGAGATTGATTTAGAAGAGATCAATGGCAATAGTTTTGTGGTTGCTTTGGGCTTTGGAAGAAACGCAGCAGAAGCAGGTCAACGTGCAAGAGCAAGTATATTAGAGGATTTTGAATGTGCAAAAACAAAATTTATAAATGAATGGTTAGGTTGGCAAAAAAAATTGACAAACGACAAGGCAAAAAAAAGTACTGATAACAAATTTTTTAATATCAGTGCAGCAATGCTTAAAGTTCATGAGTCCAAACGGCATCCGGGTGGATTAATTGCAAGTTTATCTATCCCATGGGGGTTTAATAAAGGGGATGATGATTTAGGA
>JAIOQD010000717.1 GCA_021413595.1 Bacteroidota bacterium
CAACAATAGGAAGAAGTACATCCCCAATGGCAACGCCCCAACTCTTTAATTTGTCACCGATATTGCCCCATGTTCGTGCACTATTAGCAGTCATTGCTAATTGCCTGTCCGTTTCTCCAAGGGCATCGTTAACATCACCCATCGTTGCTTTAAACTTTTCGGCATCCTGAGTTAGTAAACCGAACGCAATTTTTGCCTGAGCATCATTAAATTTTATATCAGTGAAAAAATCTAGCTTTTTAAGATCACTCATACCGCTCAAACGTTGGCCTAAATCTAAAAACACATCCTTGACATCTCTCCGCATCCCATTTGCATCAAACATTTTAATTCCTTTATTTTCCAATCCTTTTACTACATCGTTCTTCTGTAATGCCGTAAATGCGTTATTCATCAACATTGCGGAATCTGAGGCGCTCTGCCCTTTTCCCGTCATGTATGCAAACATACCAGCCGTATCTTTGTATGAAACAGCAAGGTTTTTACCTGAAGCAATTAGTTGTGGCAAATACTGAGCGAAGTCTTTAAATTCACCTGCGCCCACTTTTTTAGCCATCATAAACGTATCAAGTACTTCAGATGCTTTTGCGTTCTGTTCGCCTATCGATGATAATGACTGACCAACAGCTGAAGCTAATGTATCAATATCGGTAAACCCTGCTTTTGCTCCTTTTACAGCGGTTTCCATAATATCTAAGGATAGGTTAACTTTTCCGGTTTGGCTTAATATTTTCTCATACGCATCAGGGATCAACTCAAAATTTCCACCGCTGGAGCTTCCGATATCAATTAGACGGTTTTTCAATAAACCAAGCGAATCAGTACTCAGTTGAGCCGTGGCATTTATCTTAGCCATTCCGGTTTCGTAATCCAAAGCGAGAGTAGCTGATTTTTTTAAACCCACTCCCAATGCAAAAACTCCAGCACCCATTAGTAAAGCAGGATTACCAAGCATATTTACTCCTGGTATCTGTTGGGCGGAATCCTTTAAATTGTTTTTAAATTTTGACCACCCTGATAAGGTTGGTTTTGTAACTGCATTCAGCTTTTCCATTTCCGCTTTTGTGCGGTCGATCATTTTTTGGTAGGCCAATATATGCTTGGTGGTAAATGCTTCTTTTTGACGTTTTTCTAATCCGGATAGCGTTGATTCCAAACCACCGTAGTTGCGTTTAAAATCCCTCCCCATTGCATTACTGGCTTGCGCAGCTTTGGTTAAACCATTAGCAACCTCAGCAAGCTTTTTTTGCGACCCGGTGGCATAATCAATAAGCTTTTTGAAAGGCGCAGACACATAATCCTTCAAACGTAATTCCCATTCTGTGGTTGTGGCTGCGGTGCTCATTGGTTATAGTTCTTGGTCTCCTCCAAATGCTTCTGATACTCCTTGCCGGAGAATGTTTACGTAAAATTCACGTTTGTTTTTTTGTAGGAAAAGGTAATCTGAATAGGCTTGGTAATACTCACTTTGGGATAATTTATCCGGCTCTTTAATTCCCAATTCATACTTTAAAATCGCATCAACTTTTCTATAAGTGTCTGTCCCGGATTCCTCGCTAATTAAAGCGAGGGTTAAAGCTCCTTTTCCTCTGCCTGTAAGTTTTCAAGCATTTCCTGAACTTTTTTCAAAACAGTGGTTTGTAAATTAATATCTTTTACGAACAACGTTTTGTCGCCATGAAGCACGCAGGAGTTTTCTAATATTTCGCGGGCTTTTTGGCGCTTATCATTATCATAAGCATGCGCCCAGGCATCCATAATGTCACGAGTGGGTTGACCAATGATAAATACAGCCTCTTCACCTTTATCACGCTTACAGGTGATTAATTTCACTTTCCCGTGTTTATCTTTCCACTCTTGGATTTGAGTTTCTGTAACTCCTTCAGGTAATTTCGTTTTGCTCATTTTAAATATGATTTAAATTAGATTTAAATATTATTAATCTTTCTTATACGTTCCAATCAATGTGGCTTATTAATAGATCACACTTATGTGTGATTTTTCCGTCACCCTGTTTAACTGCTTTGCCAACATTTTTAATTCTACAGTTGTTCAATACATCACGCACAACTGAACCATTCAATTCATAAACCACATTTATAGGTGCCGGAGGAATATCTTGTATTCTTACACCAGGAGGCAATGAACTTTGAAGCCCGACAATTTCCTCGCTATATAAAGTAACAGAGCCTTTTGCTTCATAATTACCGGATGATTGGCCCATAGGAAAACCGCCTGCCCCATATTCATTTTCGCTTTTTACTTCATCGGAATATTCAATTTCTGCAATACCTTCTATATCGCGATTATATGCGTTATAAGTAACGTTATTCCAACCTATGATTTTTCCGAAACTGTTAATGATTGTTGCTGGCATGGTTTTAAATATTAATTCGTTTATTTTAAAAAATAGATTAAAGGTGTCTTCATTAAACTCTATACCCCAAAGCTCAATTGACCTTCAATTTCCCTTGCATACCCGTATGGAGTAATTTTCATTTTAACAACAACCTTTGATGTTCCGAATACATCCTGATTCGGGTCGATGCTTGTTTTTGCTTCTGTACAGTGACCAGCCGAAACAAGCGAGCCTAAACCATTATCGCTGTTGTTTACATCCGATTCCCAGCTGAATATTTTAGTGGCTTTAATTTTCCCTGCTACTAATTCAACTTTTCCGGCAAGTTTCGGAGTTAATTTAGACACCGCCTTTCTTGCAGCTTTGTTCCATACGCGTGTGTTTACACCGTACGCAAAGTCGCTGGATAAGTCAGTACATGCCGAACTTCCTGAAAAATAAACCCCTGCGTATTCAGGATAAGAATCAGCAAAAATGAAACCTTTTGCTTTCAAGGCTACCACTTCGGGAGCTGTTAGATCAGCTGTTAATACACCGGAAGATATTGCAGGTCGCAACCATAATCCAAGGGCTGCATCATTAATAGGGTAAGACTCACCTCTTTTAGGGTCATTTTCAACCGGCACCTGAGCTAAATCCTCTTCCACTCTTCTAATGCCAATACCGCCCAAGCAAGTACCTACAGCTGCCGTTTTCGCATACAATGCATCAAGATCAGCTATATCTTTATCCTGCAATACACATACATGAACGTTTGGTGATGCAAGCGTTCTTAAATCTTTCCATAAACCCGCAGTTGCTCCAAGTTCCCTACCTTCAATAACAGCCATGTCGATGAAAACATTTTTTGCAGCATAATCCACAGCTAATTCCTGGGCTTTTAAAACAGCTGCTGTTACATCAGCATCAATACCATCAGTAATTGTTGGAGTATATCCGGCTGCCGGGTTGCGCACCACACCATACGACTTTACTTTTTTTAGAGAATCAGAAATAAGTTTGTACACATGTGTAAGTGTTTTATCACACATTTGCGCCAATGTAACGGTCTGTGCCACAACCATCACCCACAATACACCATTTGGATTGATACGGAAGTATTCATCGATATGATAACGCACAAGTACTTTATTCGTAGCATCGTAAGCAGCATTAAATCCATAATCATCGGCATCCGATGCTTGAATTAATTGCTTTGAAACTCCCAATGTTGCATACGTTCCGGTAACAACACCGCCCATTACTAAGCCGTGAATATTATCATCGCTTGCGCCTTTTGCGCCAAGAGCGCCATCACCTTTAATTATTGTTGGTCCAGTGAACATGGTTATTTTTTTAAGTTGTTAAATTTTTATTTGATTTTTAGAAGCAGAAGCGAAGTATTATTTTGCTTTAGCTTCAGTTAAAAGAGCGACTAAATCCGCTTTTTTTGCTTTATCATCAAAAGCAATTTGAAGCTTTGATAATTCCTCTTTAAGGGTTGCAATTGTCATCAATTCAAAGCCAACAGGTTTATCGGAATCGCTTTTATAATCCTCACGATTAACAGTTGTAACCTTTAGGTTATTCTTACGAGCGTGCATATCAGCAGCGTTTTTGCTGTCTTCTAAAAAACACTGGCCATCATTTGTTACATGAAGCACTTGTGCGCCCTTATTGAAATTAAAGACTTCCACTATTGCTGCTTTCAGATCAGCTTCTGATTTAAATTTTTCCATAGCTTACTATTTTTAAGTAAATTTTAAATGCGATATAAATGATCAAAGCCAATGAATTAATGCCCCCAATCCAGGCAAGTATTTTAACCCAACGTGGGATAAACCTTACTTCGATGGTTTTGGTAACGATCTTCTCGCGTTGCTTCTCCCGGGCAATTGATATTAATTCTGTAATCCGGTGATGCTGAAGCGTAACTGTCCTTTCCAGTTCCTTGCAAACACAATCCGCGAATACTTTCCCTTTGGTAATTGACACCTTTAATTTCGTTCGTGGCGAATCGGTGATAGCCTCCGGCATATTCACCTCTCCATATTTGTCTAACTGAATCTGAGCCGTAATTTTCGCACTGTCGCCTTTGAATGTGAACGTAGTGTCCTGCAATATCAGCGAATCCTTTTTTACTGAAGTAAATACTATTTTCTCTGAACTCTTTTCCAGCGACTGAGTTGACTTTCGGTTGCAACTCATTATCATGAGCGATAAACAACCCAATAAGACTATTTTTTTCATTTGAAATATAATTAGTGATTGCGTAAATTTTATCTTTCGGCCTTTTCAACTTATGTACTCCTGAACCTTCGCGACTTCCATTTAATCCTGTATTTCCCTCAATTGTTATCCAATAACCATTTATGGTACCTACAATAAAACCTACGTGTCCGACTCTTTTTAAATTGGCATTGTAAATGGTAAAACAATCGCCAGGCATTGGGAAGACTTTCAGCCTACGCTGTTTTTCCAACGCTTGACTCCATATAACATGTTTAACTGCAAAACATGGGGCCCATGCGCTCTTTGGATTTGGAGGGGTTGAGATACCAACAGCATTCAAATTATAGGAGGTAAAGGCTGCGCACCATGATGCCCCTTTCTTTTGCCCTACGAACGCAAGGTACTTTTCTACGTCTACACCATCATTGTTACCGGTCAATTCCCTCACACACAACTGCGATATAAGCGTATCAACCAGCTTTGCACGAATCAAGGTTTCGTGATTGGATCCCGATTGTTTTATCTCACTTGCACGCCCACTGATCAGAAACACTAATCCGAAGAAAAAACAGAAGAAAAATTTCAGAGAGATGTTCCTTTTTTCAGAAGACTCCAGCTTATCAAATCCCTGGTAAAAATCCTTCAGCGATTTATGTACCGCAGGGAATGTTACCCAAAGCAACATCCACGCACCACATGTAATCCAAACGATTTGCCAAACACGTGTTAGGTAGGTTTCTAATTCGCTGCCCCGGTCAAACATTGCAGTGTCCGGATAGTAGTAATAAACCGAAGTGCGGAATAATTCAATTAACACCAACATCAACGGTATAAATACAAGTTCTTGTTTAAATCTTTTTAGCATGATCTGTTTTTAAGTTTTGTAATAACCGGAGCAACATTATTGTTGCTCCGGATTCATTCACATTAATCTACTTCTATCGCTGCGGGGTGGTTTTATGGTTATGGTGCTACGTAAGTATCTACAATGGAGCCAACACCCTTAACGGTTACCGGGCTCACAATTCCATACATCCTGAACCCAATTACCGTTTGACGGTTTAAAGGGTCTTGAGCAGCCTCGGCACGATACATGGATATTGAA
>JAIOQD010000718.1 GCA_021413595.1 Bacteroidota bacterium
AAAGTTAGTCATTGGTTCATTAGTTCATTAGTTTCTTGCTTCTTACTATTTGGTTCATTGGTAAAATTAGCACATTAGCACATCAACACATTATTTAATTGGTTTCTTGTTTCATTATCAAATTGTCAAATTGTGTCACTATTGTTTTATAATTAAAAACTCCACTCTCCTGTTTTTTGCTTTATTCTCATCCGTATCATTTGGTACAAGAGGTTGAGATGGTCCAAAACCTTTATATGCCATAGAATTTATTACACTCTGAGCCACAAGGTAATCATAAACAGCCTTTGCCCTTGCTTTTGATAATTTACGATTCACTGCTTCTTTTCCTTGATCATCGGTATGTCCGTTAATTTGTATTTCCATATTTGGATGATCATTAAGCACGCGAACTAATTCATCTAACACATTGAATGAAGATTTTAGCAAATTTGCACTTCCATGTTCAAAATGTATGTTTTTAATTTCAATTATTTGTCCTGTTGTAAATGTATCGGGCACGATATATGCTGTTTTGTTTTCATCAGGATTGATCTCGGTTTGTTTTAGGATCGCAGAATCTGCAGCGGTCATTTTTTTAATGACAGATATATCATCTACATAATAATATGCTTCACGACTTTTAAAAATGTTCCATTTGTGAATGCGTACAAAATCGTCTTTCATTCTGGTTTTAAAATTTCCGATAATAATATATTTCTCACCACCATGAGCTTTATATTCTCCCTGGATTGGTGTCCAGCCAATGCCTCCTGAAATTCCTTTTCCGTATGTGGAATCTATTATTCCTTCTTCATTGAAACTCATTCCAACTTTGAAAGGTTTATCAGAAAAATAAACACCCAATTGTTTAACAGTTACTGTGCTGCTTCTCACCAATTTTACATGCATTATAAAATTATACATTTTTTCTTTTTCAAGAGGTTCCGTTAATTTTACAAACATATATTCCTTGTAGTTGGGCTGAAAACGTAAGCCAGCATAGCAAGTTCCAGTATGCGCACCTTTGCTTTTGGAAGTATCCTTCTTCTCCACTTTCATAAAATAATCGACTGTTCCCACGCCTACCCATGGTGCGGCATTTTTTATGACGGTGGTTTTGTTTTTATGTTTTTCGAAACTAGGATTAGGCACTAGATTTTTTTCCTTTTTTTGAGCAAATGAAACAACACACATTAGCAAAGATGCAAAAAGCAAAAGTACTTTTTGGAAAAATGCTTTTGTACTTACTATCTGTGGTTTCATTTATACTTTTAGAATTCGTAGTACCTATTAAAATCTAAATTCTTTTATTGTTTCTACAAAACAAATCACTTTATCTTTATCTATATCCGGATATAAACCATGGCCTAAATTTGCAATGTGCCTTTGAGGCCCGAATGATTTGAGCATTTTTATAGTATCTTGTTTGATATGCGTATAATCGGCATATAGTAAACATGGATCCATGTTGCCTTGCAGCGTTTTGGTATTTCCGATCAGCTCACGTGACTCTGCAATGTCCATGGTCCAATCCAAACCAATGGAATTACAATTTAGCTCACCTAGGTCTTTGCGGACAAAATGAGCATCTTTTGCAAAAACAGTAAGAGGAACTTCTGTAATAGCATCACATATTTTGGAAATATATTTTAATGCAAATTCTCTATATTGTTCTGGCGACAATACACCTGCCCAACTATCAAATAATTGCAACATATCAGCTCCTGAACTAATTTGGCCTTTTAAATAATTAATAGTGCTATCTGTGATTTTTTGCAATAACTGATGGGATAGGATCGGTTGCGTATATAAGAATTTCTTGGCTTGTGAAAATGTTTTACTACCACTGCCTTCGATCATGTATGCAAAAATTGTCCATGGGGCGCCAGCAAAACCAATAAGTGGAACGCGATCGTTTAATCCACTTTTAGTAAGTTTTATGGCATCCATCACATAGTGCAGATCATCAGCAGTTGCAATTTTAAGTTGTGCGATATCATTTGCTGTTTTAATGGTTTTTTCAAACCATGGGCCTTTCGCTTCTATCATCTGATAAGGTAAGCCCATTGCTTCCGGTATAACAAGGATATCGGAAAAGATAATGGCAGCATCAACACCTAAAATATCCACAGGCTGAATGGTAACTTCGCAAGCAAATTCAGGAGTCTCCACCAATTCTTTAAATCCTCCCATTTTAGCACGTACTTTTCTATACTCGGGTAATATACGTCCTGCCTGACGCATCAACCAAACAGGTGTACGTTCAACCTTTTCGCCTCGCGCAGCTCTTAAAATTAAATCGTTTTTTAATGGCATATAATTTATTTAGTGTTGATTTAGAGATTTTGAATTTTTGTTTGTTTAATTTTTAATTTCCTTATTCTCCTTTTCTCTATTTTATTAATTGGGGATGATAAGTGCGTGTTGCAGATTGCAGCACTTTGGCTTTGTCAAGTGTGATCGGTTTAGTTTGCTGTTTGCTATATAATTTCATTTGATCTGTTAGATGCGGACTTTCTTTTCTTCGTGATTCTCCATAAGGCACCACAGATTCGTATGTGTTTCCTTTTTTTGAGAATTTGGCGAACATGATAAACGAATCACCATTTTTTGCGCGCAAAGAACCATTTTTAGTTTCATCACTTACCATTGCCATCAAACATTCTGGCAGGCCAGGAACGGCATACGTTTGATCTTCGCGCATTAGGCGCTGAACATCGCCAAAAGGCACGTCAATACTTTTGTGATATTTTATTAATTGTTTTTTTGCATAACGGATTGCATCAATCAATAGTTCAGTATCATATTCAATTCCTGTTTCCAATTCATTATAGGATGCTTCCTTTTTAATAAATAAATAATTAAATGTAAACGTTACCAAAGCAGCTTCTCTATTGTCGGTATAGCCCGAGAAATTCCATGTTTTTAGCTTAGCAATTGCATCAGCTATATCCGGATAATCCTCTTCCTTAAGTGCGTAAATTGGTTTGAATGTTTTATAGATTCCGCCCGCTTGTTTAGGATAGCTGCAATCATATTTTATTTTTTTAAATTCTTGAAAAGTAATATGTGTTTTCCCTTCCATTAGCTCATTAAAACGTAAATCGCGGTTGTTAGTTCTGTTCCAGTTGAAACCTGATTCTTTATTAAAAAGATCTTCACTTGGATTTTCGTTTGCCGCTGTGCAACGGAAAGGGCTGTTGTTAGTATTGTAAACATACCCACAGTTGGGGCGATTTTTTTGCGGTAATTCGTTTAAAGTATAAAATTTATCCCAATAGGTTTTTGACGTATTTCCAGGGACAACTTTTTGCCAATTATATTCAGGATTACGGTGAGGGAGGGAGGCATTAAATAGATAAGAAATACAATCAGCATCATCTGCATAAATAAAATTAAAAAGAGGAATGCCTTGCATCTGCATTGCAGAATAAAAATACATGAACTCTGTTGCTTTTCCCAAATTGAACCATTGTTCAGCTGCTTTAACATTAAACATGGTATTGTACCTCATAGCATATACTCCTTTTTTTGTGCGATAAGCAGGACCATAAATGCACCACAAGGCTTCTTTTTTTATTTTTATTATTCCTAATTTCGTTTTAACTCTTAATGGGATCTGGCGTACTTCAAATGTATACCAGGCACCATCAAATTTATATTGATTTTTATTTTCAGGATTTATCTCCATTTCATAAATATCAACATAATCAGGCCAGTTAAAGGTGATCGCCCAGCCAATGTGTTCGTTGCAGCCCATGGCGGGCGACATCATACCCTGTATCAAAGCGCCATACATATTCCATCCTTGTTCACTGCATACATGGGCTTCATACCATGAGGCTTGTCCTTCCAAAGGCACATGAGGATTGATAAGTAAATAGGCAGAACTATCGCCAGTCAATTTGGAGCTCCCAGCAATACCGTTGGATCCTGCACTGGCATTGAAAATATAATCATCCGGTTTACCTTTAATTATATATTCCAAGGCCCTAGGTA
>JAIOQD010000719.1 GCA_021413595.1 Bacteroidota bacterium
TTCTCTGTGAAACTCTGTGTAACAAAAAAATATTACAAAGAGAAAAAAGGAGAATATACAGAGAACCACAGAAAAAATGTTTTAAGAAACTGAATTCTTGCAATAAATTGCATAATTTCAACTAACGAATGAGAGCAATGAAACAATCCTTCCTCACCTTTTCAAGGAGAGAGCTTGGGTGAGGTTTTTAAAAGGAATATTTTATTTTGGTATAACCTAAAAAATCATAACAATGGAATAAGAATTGTATAAAAAAACCTCCTAAAAAATTCAGGAGGTTTTTTTTATGAAATACTAATATTCATCTTCGTTAAAAAAGAAATCATCTTTTGTTGGGTAATCCGGCCAAATCTCTTCGATAGTTTCGTACATCTCTCCTTCATCTTCAATTTCCTGAAGATTTTCAATAACTTCCATTGGAGCTCCTGAACGAATTGCAAAGTCAATTAATTCATCCTTTGTTGCCGGCCAAGGAGCGTCTTCTAAATTTTTTGCTAATTCAAGTGTCCAGTACATTGCTTCTGTTTTTAAAATAAGAACTTAAAAATTGTGCCAATTCTTAGTTTCTACTAAGTAAATTTTATAAAACTGTCGATTTTTCTGCAAAAGTAAAAATTAATTCCATTAATCAAAATGATAATGACCATTAATTTACATTCGCGGCTTCCAGGGTATCTCCAGAGCTTGTAAATCCTGGGTAAGTTGCCGAGAGAGCATAAAAAGATAATCGCTGAGGCGATTTAGATATTTAACCACCAGATCAGAGACAAAACTGTGTTCAGAAAGATGTATCGTTAACCGTTCTGCTCTTCGGCATACACAGCGAGCAATGTGGCAAAATGACACAGTAGTGTGGCCTCCCGGCAACACAAATGACCTCATTTCGGGCAATGATTCATTCATTTTATCAATTTCCTTTTCTAGCAAAGCAATGTCCTCTTCTTTTAGATCAGGGATTTTCATCTTTGATTTTTCAGGGTCTGATGCCAACGATGAACCAATAGTAAATAAACGATCCTGTATTTCTATTAAGATCTGTTTATGGTGTTCATCAATATGCTGGTCGCGGATCAAGCCAATGTGTGAATTGAGCTCATCAACAGTTCCATACGTTTCAATACGTATGTGATGCTTTGGAACACGTGTTCCGCCAATTAATGAAGTTTGACCCTTGTCACCTGTTTTTGTATATATTTTAAATGCCATATTATTAATTTTGGTTCTATTGGGAATAAAGTATTTTCATTGGGTCGTGCCCCTTAAGGGTCGGGCTTTTCACCCCAATCTTCTCCGATGAAGGACTGGAGAAGGATTTCCGTGGAATTTATTCTTCAAAGAAGAACGTATCCTGAGCTTATCGAAGGAATCCCTCACGCAAACAACAAAAACAAAAGGTTTCATCGAATTTGATCTTCAAAAATTAAACACGACTAAGAACAGTTGTTATTTGTTCATTTTTAGTGTCGCGCTCCACTATACCATCTTTTAAACGGACAATACGATGTGCATGCTGCGCAATATCTTCTTCGTGTGTTACTAAAATGATGGTATTTCCATTTTTGTGTATCTCCTCCAATAAACCCATGATCTCAATAGATGTTTTTGAATCCAAATTCCCTGTAGGTTCATCAGCTAAAATAATAGCCGGTCGATTTACCAGGGCTCTAGCAATGGCAACACGCTGGCGTTGTCCACCAGATAGCTCATTAGGCTTGTGCATGATCCTATCACCTAATCCAACTTGCTCCAACACTTCTTTACCACGTTTTAATCTGTCGGCTTTATTATACCCTGCATAAACCAAGGGAAGCATCACATTATCAAGTGCTGTGGAGCGTGGCAACAAATTAAATGATTGAAAAACAAAACCAATTTCTTTATTTCTTACTTCTGCCAATTCATTATCCAGCATTTGTGCAACGGAAATACCATTTAAAATATATTTGCCTCCTGTAGGACTATCCAAACAACCTAAAACATTCATCAATGTAGATTTTCCACTGCCGGATGGCCCCATTAATGCAACATATTCATTCTTATAAATATCAAGTGATACCGAACGTAATGCGTGAATTACCTCGGTGCCTATCTTATAGGCTTTAGCAATATTGGATAACTGAATAATTGACTCGTTCTTCATTTAGTAGAATTCCATTGTGCGGATAAGGTATTTTAAAGCGAATTTACGAATATACTATGAATTATGTAAAAACAAATTTCATCCCGCTCATGGGTGCAAGACAAAAATCCTTTTTGCTGCTTTTCTCGAATCAGATTTCGCAGATTTACGCAGAACAATAAATCTACTATCTACAAAATCTGCGGGATTTTTTTGGATTCAGGGATTTCTAAAATTCAATTACAAAATGCTGCTTCACCTGTGTTTTTCGAAAAAACACAATGCCAATAAAAAACAGATCAAGAGTAACTGTTACACGGTTATCATTTTTTATTTCTTCCCAGGCTTTCTTTAATTCAGGTGACAAATACATATTTTCAAACACAAAAACACTCTCTTCCGTTGCTTTTTCCACACAGAGGTAAAAGTAATTTAATACATCCTGTTTACAATGATCTCCATCAAAACATATAAAAAACAAATTTTGATTGTTAGCCATTATTGTCTTTAAGATATCATCAACATTGCCTGTTTTTTGTTCAATGTTCTTTAATCCTAATTGCTTGAAATTTTGTTTGGCAATCTCAGTTATTTCCTGTTCTTTTTCAATAGTAATAATACTATTTTTTGAATTGGCTGAAGCCATGTAAGCTGTGCTGATCCCAAAGGAGGTACCGAATTCCATAATTTGCGGAGGCATAAAGTGATTTACCAAACGAAACAGTAACTGAGAATATTTAGTAGGTAAAGTATGCGATTTTACGATTTTGGAAATTTTAATTATTTTTTTTGAACGCAAAAGTTCTTCTCTTACTTTTTCAATTTTTTTGAAGGAATAATATTCATTTTTGTTATATATAACATTCGTTAACAAATCAAAAACAAATGGAGAATGCACGCCATGTTCATTTACAGCTTTTAACCTGTAAATAAAATAATTATATATATAAAATATTTTTTTCAATGATAAAATAAGAATCTAAATAGGTACGCGCAAAAAGTGCTACTTCAATTAAAACCACATAGATTCATAGTTAAAAAAAAGAGCAGTTTAAAAAAAGAACAGATAGTTTTTTTCTTCGCCCTTGGCGAAGAAAACTATGAAAAGCTAACGCACTTTCGCTCCTGTTTTAATTCGTATGTCTCTATGTTGTTAATTGTGCTTTCTAATTCTCGACTCCGATCGAAATAAACAACGCACAAAGCGAGTTCAAAGAGTTGAGAAAATTTACAAGAAGATTTAGTAATTTAACAGATCAGTTATCACTTTTGCAACCTTTACTGCATTAGGCAGCATAGTGGCTTCAAGAACAGCGTTTAGAGGTATAGCAGGTAAATTTTCAGAACCTATTACTTCAACCGGTGCGTCCAAAAACTCAAAACATTTTTTAGAAATTCTTCCTGCTAATGCCTGTGCGAAACTATTGTTATAAGGCTCTTCTGTTAATACAATACACTTCCCATGTTTTTTTACAGAAGCAAAAATTGTTTCCTCATCTATTGGATTTATGGTGCGTAGATCCACAATTTCAATCTGATCAGCAAATTCTTTGGCTGCATTTTTCGCCCAATACACTCCCATCCCATAAGTGATGATCGTTAATGTAGGTTTAACAGAAGCTTCTGCCACCTGCACCATACGTGCTTTTCCGAGAGGTATAATATAATCTTCGTCCGGCTCAATGGTTCTGGCATCCTCTGTTCCTTTTATTTTGCTCCAGTATAAACCTTTGTGTTCAAGCATTATTACAGGATTCGGATCGTAATAAGCGGCTTTCATTAATCCTTTTAGATCAGCACCGGTGGAGGGGTAACAAATTTTTATTCCACGAATATTCGACAACACACTTTCTACACTTGACGAATGATAAGGGCCACCACTACCATATGCTCCAATAGGTACACGAATGATACAACCCACCGGCCATTTACCATTTGATAAATAACAAGACCGGCTCACTTCAGTAAACAATTGATTTAAACCCGGCCAGATATAATCCGCAAATTGAACTTCAACAATTGGTTTGCATCCAACAGCACTCATACCCACTGTACTACCTATAATAAAAGCTTCCTGTATTGGAGTATTGAATACTCTGTGATCTCCGAAAGTTTGTGCCAATGTTGCTGCTTCACGAAAAACGCCCCCCAGCCTCGCTCCTACATCTTGTCCATAAAGTAAACATTCCGGATGTTTTGCCATCAGTTCACGAATAGCAAATAAAGCAGAATCCACCATCACCGTTTTTTCTTTGCCCTTAGGCTCACGTTCTCCTTTTTCTTCTATAACCGGAGTTGGAGCAAATTCATGGTCGAAGAGATCTTCAGGGCGAGGGTCTTCCGCTACTAATGCTTTTTGATAATGTTCCTGAACTTTTTGTTTTGCATCTCTTTCGACTTCATCCAATTCAGAACTTTCAAAACCTGCTACAATTAATTGGTTTCTAAATTTAGGAAATGGGTCACGCTGCTGAGCTTCTTCCAGATCATCGCGATACCATTCTTTGCGAACACCTGATGTATGATGATTCAACAAAGGAACTTTAGCATGAATTAAAAATGGTCTGCGTTCTTT
>JAIOQD010000720.1 GCA_021413595.1 Bacteroidota bacterium
ATTTGTAAAATTTACGGGGTAATAACTTGGGGTACCTGCAATTCCAACTTCTGAAAGATTATATCCGTCCGGGATGTTTGCAAGAGAATTATTTAAATTATCAGTAAATGTTATAATATTAGGATTTGAATGTTTTAAGTAAGCTTTGCCAACTTCATCTACACATAATCCGGCCACATCACTTTGGGATGAAGAATAAACAGATTTTGCATTTACGAGAACGCCTGTTGCCACATCAATTTCAGCAATATTCAAAGTAGGTGTGGTAGTTCCTCCACCGGCTACAATAACCTTATTGGTAGCGCAATTCAGTGCCAGTCGCCAGTGTTCACGGAAATTAGAGGCGGATGTGCTTTGCCATATTAAACTTGATGTTGGGGAGTATTTATAGGTTTTAGCACCGTTAGAAACAAAACCTTCGCACAAATAAAAATTGCCGCTGCCATCTACAAGCATATCTCCATAATAACTTTGATCTATACCGCTATTTGCTAAAGACCAAATTGGGGCGCCTCCTGTAGAACCATATTTCTCTACTACAAAATTACTTTGTGTGCCACCATAAATATAAATATTGCCAAAATTATCAACACCATTATCATACGCATTGGATGAAGTAAAGGCTGGAACAACTGTCCAGGGATCTATAATTACTTCCTGATCTTTTAAATAAGGTGCTAAATTGAACGAAACTATATTTTTATTGATAGTAAATGAGGAGGTTATTTTTTCTTTGTTATTCGCATAAAAAGTGACAGGTGCATGATCTATAATGTCACCGGAAATTGTTTTAATATGTATGTCACCCTCTTTTTCAAAAACATTTGTTGTTCCGGTGTATTGCATTTGAACTTTACTGATATCTCCTCCTGGATGAATTATCAAATTGTATTTTATTCCGTTAACAGGATGGAATATATATTCTACATCAATTCCGTCATATAAATTTTTATACATCAGTTTTGAATATCCATCACACATAACTGTGTTTGGCTTTTCATTTTTATTATTGATTACGTATGAATAATAAGTGTTTTGTTTACCTTCAACTGCTATAGTAGAATTAGGGTTTGAATTAAGCCATTTTACATTAATAAATTGAGTTTCGGTTTTAAATGTATGTTCTCTTTCTTCACGTTTCTCTTCACTTTCAAAAATGTTTAATATGGTTACTTTTGATCTAGCATGTTTAGTGAAAAGGTAAGAGATTTCGTTTGGGTAGAAAAAGATCTGGTATCCTTTGTCGATGCAAAAGTTAAAAGATTGTTTATCAGTTGGAAGGCTTTTTTCAAATTGTCCTTTATTTTCAATAAATGCCTTTCGTTCAAAAGGTATAACTTCTGATGACCAGCCTGCTGAAAATTTATTGTTCTTGTTTTGTGCAAATATAGAAGTGCTTGCAAAAAGTGTAATTCCAAAGAAAATGGCAAAGATTTTAAAAAAAAGTAAAACTGATTTCATATTTTTTATTTTATGAATGTAACAAGTAATCTAAAAGTAAAGCACCTAATTAACTATTAAGACTCACGATGTGTTAAAAAGGTTGCTCTGATTATCAAGTTGTTATAATTGTTTATGATAAAAAATTAGTTATAATTTAATTAGTTTCTGTCAATTGAAAAACACTTAAATTATGAAATTTGACTTTGACTTAATTTTTTATTACAACCGACAATATAAATTTACGCAAATTAATTTTTTCATCCAAATGTATTATTTCACTAATGTCACAATTCCTCTGTAACTATGGTCAACCTTTTTTATATCTTTAATTTTAATGAGATATACATACACATCCTGCTGAGCCACAGCATCACCATTATTTGCTCTTCCATCCCATGGTTGATTGTAACTGGTTGTAAGAAATATTTTATTTCCCCAACGGTCGAAGATCAACATTTCATATTCCAATAGTCCAAATCCATATCCCTGAAAAGTATCATTAATTCCATCACTATTTGGTGAAAATACATTCGGGACAAAAAATGCCCAATCGGGCTCTATGGTTATGGTTCTATAGGTGGTATCAAAACAAGAGTATTGATTGGAAACAATAAGAGTAATTATAAATTTGCCTGTATCTGCATAGGAGTGCGGTAAAGGATCCGAGCTGGAGGATGTTCCAAGGTCACCGAATGCCCAGTTCCAGGCATTGTCTCCGGAAGATAAGTTGTTGAACGTAATGATAGGATCAATAATGGAAGTAATATCCGGTTGCACCGTAAAGTTGGCAATGGGGTTTGGATTAACAATTATATAGTTGTTTTTAGAAAACATCGTAACACAGCCACTATCAGAGGTCACCCTTAGTGATACATCAAACGTAACAGGTGAAAAAACAGAATTGTTTGAATAACAATGTTGTACATCAGAAAATGCTCCCGAATTACTGCCATCACCAAAGTCCCATAAATAGGAAGCGTTATTTCCACCTGTTATGGAAGCTAAACTCTGAAAATCCACACATAAGGGATCGCATCCTGCTGTATCGGGTGCTGTAAAATTAACAACTGGATTTGGGTTGATGGTAACCACTTTGGTAATAGAATCTTTGCATCCGAAATTAGAACTGACCAAAAGCTCAGTAATATAATTGCCTGTGCCTGTATAAAGGTGCAATGTATTTTGATTATTGGTAACAGGGCTTCCATCACCAAAATTCCAAGACCAAATTTGCAAAATATCAGAACCACTTAAGGTTGATAGATCATTGAAAGGAACAATACTGCCATTGCAAACATTATCAGTTGAAAATTGTGCATCCGGTAGAGGATGAACTACTACATTTTTTATCAGAGTATCTTTACAACCATTATTGGTTGTAACAATTAATGAAGTGGGGTAGGAGCCTACGTTTGCATAAAAATGGCTGGGGCTCTGAATAAATACCAATGGACTGCTATCTCCAAAGTTCCAGGACCAGGCTGTAATTGTTCCACTTGGTACACTCGATAAGTTTGTAAAGTTGATGGGCAGATTCAAACAAACATCGTTTGGGTTAAAATCAGAGTTGGGGGAAGGGTCTATTATCACTGTTGTTTTAGCGGTATCAGTACATCCAAGGTTGTCTTTTACTTCCACAATATAGGTAGTTGATGTGGTAGGACTTACCGTCATTGATGAGGTTGTAACTGAAGTATTCCACCATAAATACGTTACTCCTCCGGATGCGGATAAAGTAACATTTTCACCTAAACAAATTCCTGTACCACCTGTAATAG
>JAIOQD010000755.1 GCA_021413595.1 Bacteroidota bacterium
TCAAAGAACTTTTACAGGAGTATAAATTCGTAGCAATGGTAGGCGATGGAATAAACGATGCACCAGCTTTAGCACAATCCACTGTAGGAATAGCAATGGGAGCAGCAGGTAGCGACACAGCAATAGAAACCGCAAATATTGCATTGATGAACGACAAACTTTCACTCATTCCGTTTCTCATTCAGTTAAGTAAAAAAACATTGAGAAGAATAAAATTCAACACCATCGGAGCAATAGCGGTAAAATTGATATTCATAACACTTGCATTTATTGGTTACAGCAATTTGGTTTTCGCCATAGCAGCAGACGTAGGAGTAACACTAATTGTAATTTTGACAAGTTTACGACTGATGAATTACAAAGGATAAAATGGAGAGACCTGCAAACTCAAAACCGACTGCATCTAAAGCCAACGCATTTGCACTCACATTTGCTTTTGCCTCAACGCACGGGCAGACGCAGCAAAAGCAAAAGAGAGTGCAAGCAACCGCACCAGTTCACCGCAGACAGACCATGCAAACACGACCGACAACACTTCGGACGGACAGAAGGGCAGCTGATAACAGCGGTTTGGCAAAAGTGGCGGTTCAGTGCTTCGTAGGACAGTTTTGTGGGTATATAAACATTAGTGCTTCGTATGAAAGTTTGTGCTGAAAATCGCCACCTTCGCCAAGCCGCAAAACGTTAGCGGTCATTGTAAACAGACACCGTACAAAAATTGAACAACAGTGAAAATGACAATAAAGAAAATTCATTATATATCAGGACTAACAATATCAGTTTTTGTTGGACTGCATTTATTTAATCACACTTTTAGCATTTTTGGTGCAGACAAACATATTGCAGTAATGAATACTTTGCGACTATTTTATCGTAACATCTTCATTGAAACAATTTTATTATTTGCTGTACTCGTTCAAATTATTTCAGGTCTGAAACTTTTCAAAACTAACAGAAAAACAGCGACTACTCCATTTAACAAAGTTCATATTTGGACAGGACTTTACTTGGCGATATTTTTCATAATTCATTTAAGTGCTGTTTTAGGTGGACGACTTTTTCTGCACCTTGACACAAATTTTTATTTTGGAGTTGCCGGACTGAATTCGTATCCTTTCAATTTATTTTTTATACCATATTACGGACTTGCAATTATTTCGTTTTTCGGACACATTGCGTCAATTCACAGCATAAAAATGAAGCAAAATTTTTTTGGTTTGTCACCAAATAGACAATCAATTGCAATCTTGACTTTTGGACTTATTTTGACAATTGCAATATTCTACGGACTGACAAACCATTTTAATGGAGTAACAATACCAAAAGAATACGAAGTGTTAATTGGAAAATAAAAACAACGAACCGCTAACATCGGTTTGGCAATATGGCGGCTGAAGTGCTTCTATGAAACATTTGTACAAGGTTCAACATTAGGAATTCTATTGAACTTTGTGCTAAAATTCCGCCACATCGCCAAGCCGAAAACCGTTAGGTGCAAGCGTAGGACGACCGACAGAGCAGACATAAACCGACAGAAACGGAGGACGAAAATGCCAACGCTTCGCAAAATTAAAAGAGGTGTTTTACCAACGCACTTGCCAACACAAAAACACCACATTTAATTTTGCCCGACCGCACCCAAACCCACCCACCACCCGACAATTGCACGGTTGACAAAAATGTTAATAATTATAAGCGACAAAATTTGCACTTTAAACTTTTACAAGTAATTTTGGACAATAATTGTCAAAGCAAATGATGTCCAAGAAAAACAATACTTCTTTCGGTGAATACATACGCCAATTAAGAGAAGACCGTAATTTACCGTTACGGAAAATAGCTGCTGAACTTGACATTGACACTTCAACACTTAGTAAGATTGAAAAAAATGAAAGAAATGCAAGCGAACAAATCATTGAAAAGCTATCTGAAATTTTTGCAATTGATAAAGCAGATTTAAAAGTTCGCTATCTAAGCGACAAAATCACCTATCAACTACTTGACGAAGAAGATGGAATTGAAATCCTTAAAGTGGCAGAACAAAAAATTAAATATCACAAGCAACAACAAGCATAATGAACATAGACAAAACATTAAAGGATAATAAAACAGAACTACTTGCATATTTTAGAGATAGAGCAAGTGAGTTTCTTACCGATATAAAACAAAAATTTGCCGAGACCCAATCCGACAAAAGAGCAAGAGCAATTAATGAATGTTTGAACGAAACAAAAAGTAAGCTGATTACGACTATTCTTCAGCAAGCAGAAAAGGAAAACTGGACACACCAAGAAAAATTGGAATGTTTACTAATGATTACTTACTGCAATATTGTGGTAATGATTGAAAGTAGAAATTCAGTTAGACCATACGAGTATATGGACTTCTCAAGGAGAGTAGGCGAACTTTGGGACCCATTCTGTAAACTTTGCTTTTATTATCCAGTTAATGACGTTTCACTTTTCATTCCACCACTATTTTCAGAAGTTAAGAAAAAACTCACCGATGAGATTGTTGATTACATCAACAACCTTAATATTTCTCCCGAAGAAAAGGAAGAACTTAAAAAGTATTACGAAAAAGTTTGGAGTTTAGTAACATCTGGAGAAATTCAATTAGAACTTGATTTACATTTTGTTTCACAAGGACAAAAATATGTTGTGGATTTTAAAAGTGGTTTTGGCTCTAACGAAAAAGGAAATACAAACCGACTTTTACTTGTTGCAAGTATTTACAAAAATCTTTCAGAAAGCTATAAATGTTTATTATTTGTTAGAGCCGAAGAAAATAACAGCTATTTCAATACTCTAAAAAATTCGGGAATTTGGGAAGCATATTGTGGCAGTGAAGCGTACGTAAAAATTAGAGAATATTCTGGATACGACTTAAAAAGTTGGATTGATACAAATATGGATTGGGCAAATGATTTCAAACCTGAAACAATTACTCATTTTCAAGAACAAAATCTCTTACAATATTTATTATGGTAATGATAGCAGAAGCAAGGAAATATCAAGCATTTTACACCAAATCAACACCAATAGTTGATTATATGGTTGGCAAACTAAATCTTAAAAAAACGGATAAGATTTTTGAACCCTGTGGTGGTGATGGTGTTTTCATTGAGGCAATTGTTGCTGAAAATGAGTTTGCAGACATTGATGTTTGCGAATTGAACGACAATGCTTTTAAAACTTTGATGAGTAAATTTTCATCTTACCCTACAATAAACGTAAGGCAATGTGACACTTTACTTGACAACGATTTAATATTCAACTCTGGTTTTGGTGGAGTTTATGATAAAATAATTGCCAATCCTCCTTACGGTGCTTGGCAGGAATTGGATAAAAGAGCTGCATTAAAAAAAATATACTCTGACCTTTATGCAAAGGAAACCTACGCTTTATTTTTATATCGTTGCATTGAACTTTTAAAAGATGGTGGAATTTTAAGTTTTATAATTCCTGATACTTTCTTGAACCTTCATATGCACAAGGCAATAAGA
>JAIOQD010000756.1 GCA_021413595.1 Bacteroidota bacterium
AGTTTTAAATTTTAATTATTTCGACAAGCTTGGAATACCTGTAAAATTGGTTGTTTCAAGCTTGTCGAAATAATTATGAGTAAGTGTTTTTAATTTTGATTTTTGTTGTAATAACATTCTGGTGTATTTTAACTTCTAAAATATCTAATCATTTGTTTTTAAATTAGAAGCAAACTGATCAGTATTAAGAGAAAGGCCAATACGGCTAATGCAATTAGTCCTCCCAATACTATTCCGAATATAGCCATTCCTCTTCCTCGCTGGGCTTCCGGAGCTCTTTGGATTTGTTTCAATGCAATGATCCCAAAAATAATTGGTAGAGGAACCAGAGGAAAAAAGAAGATCGATACAACTGCTAAGATCATACTTGCCAATGCAAATTTATTGATGATACTTGCACTTGAATAGTGAGAGGGTGTTGGTTTGGATGGAGGATCATAATAATCAGAATCTTCAGCCTTGGGTTTTACTGAATTTATTACCTCTGTTGTACCATTTGAAAATTTGATCTTACTCGCATCTGATTTTGGAATAATAAATGTTGGACCATCTAAATTGTTACATTTTTTATATTTTATTTCCGTCTTACTAATCTCTAAAATCTTAGCATTTATTTCTTCTCCGTTTTTGAAAGCTATATTATCACATCCTTCAATTGATTTGATTGTGAAATATTTTTTTTCTCTATTTAGCTTTAAAACTGTTTTTTGGGAACAGCTATAAGATTCAGAAATGTCAATTGATGCACTAATGGGCATTTCATCATTCGGTTTTGCATAAACTAAAGAATTAACAAGCTCAGCATTGGAATCTTCTGTTATTAAATCAACGGCTCTATCACTTATTTTATTTTTTTGCCATTCCACTGAATAACCAGGTAAATAATGTCTTTTGGTTATAGTACAAGACTGAATGAATAGCAATAGAATGCAACTGCTAAATAAAATTATTTTTGTTTTCATAATTACAATTTCACTTGATATTGAGTTTTTTTCTTTTAATGATAACAAATATACCCCCTTTTTGTTGATCTTAATTGAAGCTAGTCGTAAGTTTCAAAACTATGAACACAATCAATAGGTTGTTTTTTATAGCGTTCGGTTGTCAGTTAAGGCTTGTTGAATACAATGCGTGACCTTTTTTATTCCTAACCGAACAATGAATAATAATTTTTACAAAACAAAAAACGCTCCCAAAAATTTTTGGGAGCGTTTTTATTTTATTGATTGTTAAATTTTAGTATCTGTAAGCATCTGATTTAAATGGACCTTCAACAGAAACACCAATATAAGCAGCTTGTTCAGTTGTTAATACATCTAACTCACAGCTAATTTTTGCAAGGTGCAAACGAGCTACTTTTTCGTCCAAATGTTTAGGCAATGTATATACTTTGTTTTCATATTTATCAGTATTAAGCCAAAGTTCTAATTGCGCTAATGTTTGATTTGTAAATGAATTACTCATTACAAAAGAAGGATGACCGGTTGCACAACCTAAGTTTACCAAACGACCTTCAGCAAGTACGATAATATCTTTATTATCTACAGTATATTTATCAACCTGAGGTTTAATAACATCTTTAGAAGCACCATAGTTTTTATTTAACCATGCCATATCAATTTCATTATCAAAGTGACCAATGTTACAAACAATTGCATTGTGCTTCATTGCTTTGAAATGACGTTCGCTGATAATATTTTTGTTACCGGTTGCAGTTACAATAATATCAGATTCTTTTATTGCTTTGTCCATTTTCATTACCTGATAACCGTCCATTGCAGCTTGTAAAGCACAAATTGGATCGATTTCGGTAACAATAACTCGTACACCTTGTGAACTTAATGATTCAGCAGAACCTTTTCCAACATCTCCGTAACCAGCTACAACAGCTACTTTACCTGCAAGCATTAAATCTGTAGCTCTGCGAATTGCATCTACTAATGATTCACGACAACCATATTTGTTATCAAATTTTGATTTAGTAACAGAATCATTTACGTTGATAGCGGGGATATGCAACGTTCCGTTTTTCATACGCTCATATAAACGGTGAACACCTGTAGTAGTTTCTTCAGAAAGGCCTTTGATATCCTTTATTAATTCGGGGAATCTGTCAAATACCATATTTGTTAAATCACCACCGTCATCCAAGATCATATTTAATGGTTTACGATCTTCACCGAAAAATAATGTTTGTTCAATACACCAGTCAAATTCAACTTCATTCATACCTTTCCAGGCATAAACCGAAATACCTGCAGCAGCAATAGCAGCAGCAGCATGATCTTGAGTTGAAAAAATATTGCAAGATGACCAGGTAACTTCAGCACCTAATTCGATCAATGTTTCAATTAACACTGCTGTTTGGATGGTCATGTGTAAACAGCCAGCGATACGAGCATTTTTTAGTGGTTTTGTTGCACCAAATTCAGCACGAAGTGCCATTAAGCCTGGCATTTCTGCTTCAGCTAATTTTATTTCTTTACGTCCCCATGCTGCAAGAGACATGTCTTTTACTTTGTATTTTTCAAATTTTTCCACGGATGTGTTTGTCATTTTTTTTGTTTTTAAATTAAATGAAGGTGCAAAGGTACTTTTTATCCTGATAATAAGCAAATTTCATTTCTGTATATCCTACACCTAATCCTCTCGTAATTAAGAGGTAAGCACAAAATCGGCAACAAAGAAATTATTTATTTAATAAGGGGTGTGGTGGGGTGTGAATTATCAATTTTTATTTTTTTGGAGATGCTGACCAAACTATTTTACCTGTTTTATCAATATATGATGAAACACCATTATAACTAACATTTGCAAGGCCATTAATAAAATCAGAAGGATGCTCAGAATCACCGAAAACTACAATTTTTCCTGTTTTGTCAATATATTGCCATTTTGCATCTTTAAAACTTCCGATCACCATAGGGGAAGTGCTTACACATGCCATTCCATCACTGAATGGGAAAGCTCCTGTAAAAATTGGATTAACTACCATTTTCCCAGCTTTATTAATATACCCATATTTCCCTGTTTTATAATTACCAACGCGTACACAAGCTAGGCCATTAGAAAATGTAAATACTTTGTCGAACTCACATGGGATCATGGGCTTTCCCGCTTTATCGATATAACCCCATTTTCCTGTTTTTTGATCACCAATCCTTACATTGGTCAAACCTTCCGAAAATTCAAATGCTTCATCATATTTAAAAGACACGGCTATTTCTCCCTTATTATCCACAAACCCCCATTTTTCACCTTTTTTGACTCGTGCCAGTCCTTCTTTAAAATCCCATGCTCCATCGTATTCGGGCTTAATTACAATGTTCCCGGTTTTGTTGATGTATGCGAATTTTAATCCAATTTGCAAACGTGCCATTCCTTCCGAAAATTTATATGCATGCTCGCAAGATTTAGGTTCTATTATTGTCTTACCCGTTTTATCTATGTAGCTATATTTTGAACCTTTTTTTACACATGCTAATCCTTCAGAAAAATAGCTATCCATTTTTTCATCATACTGTGCGGGTATTACTATTTTTCCTGATGCATCAATAAATCCAAATTTACCACCTTGTTTAACTCCTGCCAGATCTTCGTGAAATAATTCGGCATACTCAAATTGTGCCGGAATAACTATTTTACCGGTTTTGTTGATATAGCCATAGCTGTGTTTATCTTTAAAGGGATATAGCGTTTCTTGCGATCTTAGTTTAGATTGAATTAACAAACCAACCAAAACTAATGCAGCCAATTTGATATTAAGCGTTAGTGATCTCATGCTTTTATTGATTAGGTTTTGCGTAAAATAATATTATGTAAATATCCGAAAAAAAAATGAATATGGAAAGGCTTTTAGGACATAAATCATTCTCTAAATAAAAAAATAAATTTAATAAAATGATCAGTATCAATGCTGTTAATGATCAATAATATTTCAACGGCATTTCAACTGTTTTATTTTTGTGGGAACTTATAAAATAATAATATGAACTCTTCAAAAAACACCTGTGCTATTCTTGTTTTAGTAATCTTTATGATTTCAGGTTGTTCGGATCTACAAAGTGGTGATAAGCTACTAAAGGATAAAAAGAAAAGTAAGGAACTCATGACTTCCATAAGTTCTGATAGTGCGATGACCGAAGAAATGTTAGATCATCTGATATTAGGTGGAAAAGCGAATCAACAGGTTAAAAGCAGGATGAGAAGCATAATGACGAAAGATTTTTTGATGGAATTAATGAATAATGACAGTGTATTAACAAATGAAGTAATG
>JAIOQD010000757.1 GCA_021413595.1 Bacteroidota bacterium
TACAAGCGGGGAAGCCAGTAAGATTGTACATATTGTTAAAAGTATTGACCGAAGGATTAGTTGAATTTGTAGGGTCAATAATAGGGTATTTTGTTCCTGTTACCCAATCACCTTGAGTGTTTGAACCTGTGCCGTGTAGATCTGCGTTAGTGGTGGAAGCATCACCTTCAACATAAAAAAGCATACAGTCGTTAGTTGTAGTACCGCTAACACCTAATCCGCCTGAAGGGCCATGATTGATCCATACATTTTCAAATTCATGATCATTATGATAACTCCAGCAAGGGCCACACCAGGTTGCAGAAATGTCAATAAATACTGTTTTGCCGGCATTAAGATAAGAGTAAAGGTTATGACTTACACCGTTAATATCGGTTAATGTCCAGTCAGGAGAAAGACTGCCGGTGGTAACTTGGGATTTGATTTTACATGTATAAAAAGTAAAAGTAGCAATAGTTAATAATTGTAAGATTTTTTTCATTTTTAATAGGATTAAATTAATGAATAAAAAAACTTCAACACTTCACATACTTATTATTTAACCTCGCTTTACTTCAGCCCCCTTTGGCAAATTTGACCAAAGGGGGGAAGTAATTTATTATTTTTAAATTATTTGTTAATAGCTACCTTTTTGGTAATAGTATTGTCACCAATTTTAATATTTAAGAAATACAATCCGTTGCTTATCAATGTTGCATCCAATGAATAGTTCTGAATACCTGCACTCATTTTACCAAGGTCTTTGCTTAATTCAAGTTGACCCAGCGCATTTACAAGTGTAATTGAAACATTATTTGATTCGGATAAACTAAAATCCACAACTGCAGTGTTTGTTATTGGGTTTGGATACACACGTACATTATTCAACATTTCATTTTCTTCGATACCTACAACTGAAGTAACAAAGTTAAGATTATCAACATAGAGATTGTTTCCATAATCAGATGTTCCTTTCAGCCGAACTAAAACATTTGTTTGACCAGCATAAGTACTTAAATTTACAGTTTCATGTCTCCATTGGCTCCCCGAAGGAACAAATTGCACTGAGTTGCCAACCGTAGGAGACGTTTTTAATGCAGCTCCTGCTTTACTGAATTTTGAGGTCCATGTGGTACCACAGTTAGTGGAAACTTCAACTTGTAATTTATCAGTATTGGATGAAGAATATTGAGCGTATGCTACATCAAAAGTTAAATAGGCTGAGGTACCTGTAAATGACATTGGAGGCAAGGTCATTATATCAACCTGGCCGGAAGGAATGTTGTAAAAGTTCAATGTAGCACTTGAGGAAGAGTTAAAACCAGTGGTTGGGGCATCATCCCATGTTTTGTTTCCTCCGGCTGTAATTGTCCAGGCAGTAGGAATACCAGCGCTTTCAAAAGATTCAGTGATATAAGTACCTCCTACAGTTGGATAAATAACAAATGTTGCTTCAGTTGAATTGTTTGTAGATGTAGGATCAACAACTCCATTGGGATTAGAAATAATTGCAGTAATCGTTCTTGTGCCGGCTATTAATGAACCAACTTTTACCCCGGTAATTGTTGCACTTTCATAAGTACCAAGATTACCTGTCCAGTAAATTGTTTTTTGTGTAACACCATCCACCTTAAGTGTGATAGTTGCGGAAGTTAATGTATCTGTTCCGATATTTCCTAAACGGAAAGTAGGGGTAACGCTATCGCAAGAAGCTAAAGTAGTATTATATGCCAATGATGTTATCATTTCTCCATCCACAGCAACTGATGCAGCTGAACAAGCTGATTTTGCTGCATAAAGTTCAGCAGCTGTAAATTGATCAACTTCTGTCATTGAACGGTTAGGACAGATCATAACACAGGTAGGGAAATAGCCAAGATTATAAATATCATTAAATGCGTTCACAGTAGGTGTAGTAGTGCTGGTTGGATTGATAATAGGATGATCTACACCGGTAACCCAGTCTCCTTGAGAAGTATTGCTATTGTTTGGATCAACGCAACCGGTACTGCCATGTAAGCAAGCTTCGCTTGTGGAGCCATCACCTTCAACAAAAAACACCATACAATCATCAGTTGTTGTTCCGCTTACCCCCGGAGCACCAGCAGGCCCATGATTGATCCATACATCATCAAAAGCATGCGTATTATGATATCCCCAGCATGGAGCACACCAGGTAGCAGAAATGTCAATAAAAACAGTTTTTCCGGCATTAAGATAGGTATATAGGTTGTGGCTAACTCCGTTTAGATCTGTAAGCGTCCAATCAGCAGAAAGGCTGCCTGTTACCACTTGTGCCTTACTTTGTGACACAAAAAACGTAAGTGCCATTGCGGTTGTAATTTGTAAAAGTTTTTTCATTTATTTTGAGTTATTGATTTATATTACTAAATTGGATCTGTACGAATTTACTATATTGTTTTTCGGAACGCAAATAATGTTTATATAATTTTGTAACTAAATTTAAGATCATTCGTATAACGATGTTTAAGAGCAGTTCTAACAAATTAAAAAAATAACTACTAAGACACTGAGTTCAAAAGCCTCACAGAGAATTCCTTAGTGTTTCTGAGTGTTCTATTGCCTTAGTGGTAATG
>JAIOQD010000758.1 GCA_021413595.1 Bacteroidota bacterium
CGTTGGAATAGGTTTTAGAAAGATTGCTGATGATTAGTTTCATTTTATTGTTTAGAAATTTTTGGTAAGAAGATTAAAACTAAAAATTTGTTAATTTTTTTAAGGGTATTTAATTTTTGAATAGGTAAATCTATTAAAAAATTTTGATTACAATTAAAAAAACGCCCCGCAAATGCGAGGCGTTTCCCTTTTTATCCTTGAGATTTGTTGCAATATTTTTTAGGATATTGACCCTCAGAATTTAATTCTATTTCATATCATCCATAATAGCAATCGTTTCACTCAAATAAATATCTTTTTTAAGACTCTTATACCAATCTTTTGCTTTATTGGCTTTCGCTGTATCGGCTGCAATGGCTATAGCATCAGTTTTTAAAGCTACTATCTCAATTCCCGGGATTTCCTTATCAAACTCTTCCATCATTTTCGATTCTGCTTTATATCGTTTTTGCTCCGTTGTATATTTATCAAAATTTAAAGATACAATAGTGCTGTCCTTTTGTTTTTTCAGGCGTTTAGCAGCAGTTTCCAAAATGGAAAAACCCGGATTTTTCTTTAAGCGAGCTTCACTATTTGCTTTCAGTCTATCAAGAGAGTAGGTTGTATTTAGCTGCTCATAAGTTGCAGCAGGGATCTCATCCCATATCATCGGATAATCCTGTTCTTTTTCTCCCTGGTCGAGCAAATAGTATGGGTCAGGTAGAATAATATCAGGTATAACGCCTTTCAGTTGTGTGGCACCACCATTAATTCTATAAAATTTTTGAGTGGTAATTTTAACCTGTCCTAAAGGTTTTAAACTTGCATATTGTGATGGAAGATATGTATCCAGATCAAAAAATCGCTGAACGGTACCTTTTCCAAATGTAGATGGAGATGTACCAACAATAACACCACGTTTGTAATCCTGAATTGCAGCAGCCATAATTTCAGATGCAGAAGCAGAGTTGGAATTGACCATAATTGTTAATGGGCCGCCATATACTATTGTTGGGTCATTATCGTCCATCACCTGAGGAATTCCGGTTTTTGATTTTACCTGTACAATTGGACCCTTATTAATGAATAAACCTGCCATATTCACAACATCCGGTAATGAACCTCCGCCATTATAGCGTAGATCCAAAATGATACCATCCACTTTTTCCTCGTTTAATTTCAGAAGTTCTTTTTTAATATCTTTAGCGCAACTGCGACCGTTGTGACCGTTGAAATCTGCATAAAAAGTCGGCAATTTAATATATCCGATATTTTTCTTTCCCTTTAAAATTGCAGATTGAGCATAAGTTTCTTCAATAATTACAATGTCGCGTGTAATGGCTATAATTACTATACTATTATCAGGTTTTCTTACAGTCAAGCGAACTTCCGTTCCTTTTTTGCCTCTAATCAATTGAACAGCATCATCTAAGCGCATATCTGTAATATCCACAGGCTCGGCATCACCTTGTGCTACTTTTAAAATAATGTCACCTGCTTTCAACTGCCCCTGACGGTAGGAGGCACTTCCAGGTACAATACTACTTACTTTTATTGCCCCATCTTTTTCCTGAAGCTGAGCACCTATACCTTCTAATTGACCACTCATACCGATGTCAAAATTTGCTTTTTCTTTCGGAGGAAAAAATTCGGTATGTGGATCATAAATGCCAGTTATAGCATTAAAATAGGCGGTGAGTCGGTCGTTGCGGTCTAATTTATTTAGACGTTTAAACCAATCATCATTACTTTTTAGTACTTTTTTTCTTGCAGAGATTTCCAGCTCTTCTTTCGATTTAATTTTAACTGTATCGCTTTTCTCTTTCGCTTTTTCCTGACTATCCATCATTTCAGCAAGACGGGAAAGGGTCTGATACTTCAGGTATTTTCTCCATTCTTCTTTTAAAGCATCTTTGTTTTTTGTAAAGTTTATTTTTTCCGCGTCCAGTTCAAGTGTTTCATCAGTACTAAAATCAAAGGGGTTATCTAATATTTCTTTATAATACGCTTGTGACTCATCAATCCTTTTATTAATAAGTTCAACCGATCTATCAAAAAAAGTAAAACGGCCGGAATTGATATCTTCATCAATTGAATGTTCAAACTTTTTTAATTCAGTAATATCATCCTTCACCAGGAATTTTTTATTGTAATCCAACCGTTGGATATAAAGTTTAAAAACTTTTTCGGAAAAAGCATCATCCACTAATTTTGGAGAGTAATGAGAAGCATTTAAACTCTGCATTACAATTTGATCAATGGCTACTTCTTTATCATTTTGGATGGTATATGTATATGAAACAAGTGCTATAGCAGCAACAGGTATCAATAAAAGCAGTCTCTTTTTATTAAACATAAATGGTAGGTATTATTTGTTTATAAAATTACGAATTATAAAGAGGCAAAGCTATGACTGAAAATATTATTTAACATTTAATAACAGAATGTATTTTTGTTATACATTTACTTTCAAATTAGCATATCCAATATTA
>JAIOQD010000759.1 GCA_021413595.1 Bacteroidota bacterium
GAAAGATGCTTCCATAAAAATTATTGGGCCTGAAACCAGTTGGTTTCAAACTAGCATTATGGATTCCTTGACAAGTCCCGGTAGCTCAAGAGATATAACCGGACCAATTGATACTAATTCGTATTTTTATATTGATGTTTATTCATTTCATATTTATCCTTTTTCTGGATCTCAAACAAGAGCGCAAGTTATCTCTAAACTTACATCTGCTGGTGGGTTTCAGTATAATTTAGGATTACTTAGAACACGATTAGACGCTTGTAACAACCACAATAATAGATCAGGAAGTACTGCTTTAAAAATGGCGGTGGATGAAGCAAACATTGCATGGCGACAACCTAGTTCTGATCCAGTTGGAACTGGAGTGGGTGCTAATAGTTTTCTGGCTTGTCAGTTTTGGGCAGAGATGATGGGAATCTGTATGAAAGAAGGAGTAGATTTTTTAAACTTTTGGAGCATTAAGGAAGGTTGTGGTACCACTGACCCTCCTACAAATAATGGCTATTTAGAAGGTTGCAATAATAATGCCATTCCCACATTTAGGCCTACTTATTACCACTATCAGATGGTTGCCAATAATTTTAGTGGGGAGTATATGTCTTTAGACACCAATACCCATGATATAAATTTAAAGGTGTTTGCAAGTAAAAGTAGTAATTCCAATGTTTCAGTACTATTACTTAATGAAAACGAAACAGGTTCTATTAACTATACTTTGGTTTTGGACGCGGGTGCAACCGGTTCAATCGTTATAGATGCGGCAAATTCAGGGGTTTATTCAGAAACATTACAAGCACAAACCTCAATGGTTTTAGTATTTGATTTATCCGGGAATCTTATAAAAAAATGTATTTACAATGTAACTGATGCCGAAAATAAGTCCGCACCCACCTGTATAATTTATTCTTGTCCAAATATACCGGGAGCTGCTGGTGCAATTACCGGAGATAGCACCATAACTCCCGAACAAAATGGCGTTTCATATTCAGTAAGCCCAATCACTAATGCTACCAGCTATATCTGGTACTTGCCCTCAGGAGCATATATAACCACTGGTGAATATACGAATTCAATAACTGTTAATTTTCCGCCAACTACTACCTCTGGAAACATAAGCGTTGTCGGAACTAATGGGATATGCAACGGAGCCTCTTCTTCTTTGGCAATCGCTGTTAGCTGCACGGCACCGGCAGCGCCAACTGCAACCAGCAATGATACGGTATGCCAGAGCGCAACAATTACCTTATTTTCTACATCCGCTTCAAATTACTTATGGACTGGACCGGATGGATGGACCTCAACACTCCAAAATCCAACCAGAACCGGAGCAACAGGAACTATGGAAGGAACATATACGGTTACAACATCTTCCGGTACCTGTACAAGTCAGCCGGGTACTACATACATTGATGTCCCTGATTTCGCTTCCATTACTTCCGGAGGATCTACCACTTTTTGTTCAGGAGGAAATGATACATTATATGCAGGCACAGGAACCGGATATACCTGGCAGTGGATTAAGAATGGATCAAATATCAGCGGTGCCACAGCGAATAAATATGCAGCCACTACAGCAGGTAGTTATCAGGTGAAAACAACTAGGAATAGCGGTGCTTGCAGTGATTGGTCTGCTCCTGTGACGGTAAATGTTAATTCAACTTTAATAGCTAAAATTACAGCCGGAGGTCCTATCACATTTTGTGCGGGAGGAAGTGTTATCCTGTATGCAAACACGTGTTCGGGGTATACTTATCAGTGGCAACAAAAAGATGGTAACGGAGTTTACCAGATTATTTCCGGAGCAACCGGATCAACATATACTGTAACCACCCCAGGCTCATATCAAATCAGGGTAAGTTCAGGAGGAAATTACCAATGGTCATCCGGCACAGAAATTATTATTGATGATACACCTGCTGCTGCCGGTACTATAAGCGGAGCAAGCACAGTTTCTTTGGGTCAAACCGGAGTGACTTATTCTGTTCCCATTATCAGTGGAGCCAGCAGTTATACCTGGACATTACCAATAGGTGCAAGTATTTCGGCAGGAGCCGGTACTAATAGCATAATCGTTAATTTTTCAACTTCTGCCAGCTCCGGAAACATAACCGTTGCCGGAACTAACGGAACATGTACAGGAACAGCTTCTTCTAAAGCAATCACTGTAACTTGTTTGCCTCCTGCCACTCCAACCGCAACCAGCAATGGTAGTGTATGTCAAAGTCAAACCATTAATTTATATTCTACATCCGCTTCAAATTACTCATGGACAGGACCGGGTGGATTTACCTCAAGTGCTCAAAATCCTACCAGAACCGGAGCAACCGTTGCTATGGCAGGCACATATAGTGTTACAACAACATCAGGTGGCTGCACCAGTACTGCCGGAACTACATCCGTTGCAGTGGAAAGTTTCGCTTCAATCACTGCCGGAGGTGCTACTACTTTTTGTTCAGGAGGAAGTGTGACATTGAATGCAAGTACAGGCAGCGGTTATGCCTGGCAGTGGATCAAGGATGGTACAAATATAAGCGGTGCAACCAACAGCATTTATTCAGCAACTACGGCAGGTAGTTACCAGGTAAAAATAACTCAGAAGAGCGGTGCTTGCAGTGCCTGGTCTGCTACAGTTACTGTAACTATTAATTCAACTTTAACAGCAACAATAACAGCCGGAGGTCCAACAACATTTTGTA
>JAIOQD010000760.1 GCA_021413595.1 Bacteroidota bacterium
ATTCGTCCTGCCTTTCCATACTCTCGCATGTGTATTGAATTGAATAGGTTGTTCCCTGCTCTTCATTAACCAACACCTTACAAATTTTATTTTCTAAAAAATGTCCTGTTTTCATTACATCCGGAATGTGTTTTTCTTTCATCCATTGCAGCCATTCTTCACGAACATCATTTTCAATGTTTACTGTTACATTATATATTATCATTTTTATTACGAATTTTAACGAATTATAAATATGCTTTTCTTATTGGGTCATGCTGAACTTGTTTCAGCATCTGATTTTGAGAACCTGAAACAAGTTCAGGTTGATGTTGCTAACGTAAAATTAATTGATTGTATCGCCCCTTAACTTTCTAAATCGTTTGCGCGCTTCCACCACATACAAACTTCCAGGAAACTTTATCAATAATTGCTGGTACAACTCTTTTGCTTTGTCCAAATTTTTAAACTGACTTTCATTTAATTCGGCAAGTTTAAAAAGAGCATCATCACCCAAAATATCATCACCATACGTTTTTACGATGGAGTCGTAAAGGACTGCGGCTTCCATATAATTGCCATGTTTTAATACTATTTTGGCCTTTTTATATAGGATATCATCTGCTAAAGCATGGTTTGGAAATAATGTGTTGATAGAATCGAGCGTTATTTTTGCCTGTTCATCTTTGTTTTGAAATGCAAGCAGATCGGCACGTGAGAATATCATCAATGGTGCAACGTTAGTATCAATGGCCAGTGCATCACTAATGAGTAATGACAGATCCATCGCATCATTGGCGATAAGCTTTGCTGTTGCACCTTTTAAAACATCCAACTGTGCCTGAGCCCACATAAAATCTCCGGTATAGTAGGATATTTTTGCATTACGGAATTTAGCCTCCTGCCCTATAGCATCATATTTAAAAGACTTTTCCACCTGAGAATAACGTAAAGAGGCTTCCCAGATATCACCTGTCATCAATAAAATATCAGCCAATTCCAATTTACATTCTGCCTGAATCGGTAAGGATAATTGTGGTAAAACAATAGCTTCTCCGAGCAATGCAATTGCATCATCCGGCTTATTTAAATAAAATGCCTGCAAGTGTGCCAGATTTTTTAAAAGTGGGACAGTACTGGCAGATTTCCCTAATTCAGTGATCGTAATTTGATAATTTTTTTCGAGTTCCGTTAAATCGATCAGATTATAATTTCCTTTCAAAACTATTTTCTGATAAGATACATCTAACAATTCCATACGAGCATTTGCATAAAAAAAATTGTCGCTACCTTTTGAAATAACGTATTGATAAGCCTTTACTGCAACGTCATAACTTTCGTTCTGAGTACACAGTTTTGCTAAGTTCATTAATCTGCTGCCCTCTTCTTTTTTGCGTTTATCCAATGCTTTGGCTTGAATAAATGCGCCCTCAAAATCTTTTTGCTGAATCTGCATCCATATTAAAAGCTCCGAAAGGATTGTTTTATCCTGTTTTTTTGAAATACGTTTTAATAATTCGGCTTTTAATAATTCATTTTGTTTGGCATCAGCCTCATTACCAAAACTTGTTTGTAAGGCATTTTGAACACTTTGAATATATGAATCCTGACTTTCCAATACATCCAAATATTCATTTATCATTGCCATTCTATCCCCTTTTATGGCGTGAACATCGGCTAATTCAAAACTAAATGGGTAATCGTTCTCTGACATTTTTCTTCCCCTCAGATAGGTTGTAATGGCATAATCATATTGCTTTATTGCCATGAATGCTCTAGCAACAATAAAAACCTGATCATCGTGTTTGATGGATTTGATGGCTAATTCCCAACTGTTTTTTGACTTGCCTGAATCCTCAGCACGTTCATAAACTGTTCCCAGATCAACAAATAGATCAGGACTTTCAGGCTTATGTTTGATCTGTTTTTTTACAACTTTTTCAGCCTTTTTAAATTCTTTTAATTCGAGCAAACAATTCAAATAAGGAGTATAAAATTCCTCTGACGATACTTTATTATAAAGCTTCTCGTAATAATCAAGTGCTTTTTCAAATTCTTTATTGTCATAAAATTGCTGGGCAAGCTGCAAATCGGTGTTTGTTTGTGCAGAAGTAAACAAATGCAAAAATGCAAATGCGAAAAGGAATAATATATATTTTATTTTCTTCAAAATGATCTTAACCTTAATTCCTCTGCAAAAAAGAGGATGTTTTTAATATAAACAGTTTATCTTTTATTTTCCTCAAAACACTCGCCTTACTATTTGTACCCAATAATTTCCAATACTATGGCTTTGGCTTCAATATTCAAACCATTACGTAAAGTTACTAAACTTCCTTGTTTTAAATGCTCACCAAAGCCATGAGGAGCAAAAAACACGGCATTTATAACGGCACTTTGCCCTTGCTCTATCGGCTTTTTGTAAAGTTCTATCTGACATTCGGTAGAATAGCCCTTTGCGCCCTTCACATAAGCCTGAGGCCTGTAAATACCCATCAACTCGTAATTGCTAACATTTTCTATCAGCAATTTTAGGATTAGGTATTTTTTGAGGTAAATCATTTTTAGATTCCAAAGTTAGAATCAAGATATTAGAGTCAAGAACCAAGAGTGAGAATGTTACTTATAAATCTTACATCTTGAGTCCTGATTCTTATTTCTTGAATTCTTGTTTCTCTACAAATACTTCAAAATTTCATTTTCCACCTCTTCAGTATCCCATTTTTTTTCAATCTCTGGTATTGCCATCACTTTTTGCATTATGGATTCCTGTCTTTGTCCTTCGTTAAAGGCTTTAGAATAGCGAATATCCGGACTATACGTTACCATTGAATAAAGCGGGATCCATTTATCGGGATACTTTTTACTAAAACCTGCTTCTATCTTTTTTTGCAATAAAAATTTAGGGTCGGCCGTTTTATCACGCATTTCAATAAAATTCATAATTGCCAGATCAGCAATTGCATCAGCATCCGGTTTGCGTAAAGTTTTGTATTCCGATAAAATTTTTGCCCAGACTGTATCAAAATTTTTCACTTCATTCGAAGCTGAATCGTGCTTTTCTATCAAGTCGTTTAACACCACACAATCCTCAAAGCCACAATTCATACCTTGTCCATAGAAGGGAACAATAGCATGTGCGGCATCACCGATCAAGCCAATTTTATTATCAAAGGTCCAAGGAAAACATTTCACTGTAACCAATGATGATGTTGGATTTTTTATAAAATCATCAATATAAGTAGGCATTAATGGGATAGCATCAGCAAATTCAGTTTCAAAAAATGCTTTTATTTGTTCCGGTGTTTTTAAATTTGCAAAAGATTTTTCTCCTTCAAAAGGTAAAAACAAGGTACAGGTAAAATTGCCGTCCATATTGGGTAATGCAATCATCATAAAACTTCCGCGCGGCCAAATGTGCAATGCATTTTTTTCTAATAAAAAACTTCCATTCTCACCTGCCGGAATAATTAATTCTTTATATCCCGCTTCAATATAATGTTGGTTGTATTCAAACAGATCGCTTGTAAGCTGCATATTTAAACGCGATGCAGCAAAGGCTCCGTCTGCACCAAACAACAGATCACTTTGAACAACCGATGTTTTTTTCGATTCAGCATTTTCGAAATGAGCATTTAATTTATTTCTTTCGATGGTGGTGCAACGTTCACTAAAATGAATTTCTACGTTTGGCTGTTGCTCTGCCAGATCCATCAAACGCATGTTTATTTCTGCACGTGAAACCGAATAAATCGCCTGGTTATCCTTTCCATACGGCTGATAAGCAGTTGAACCATCTTTATGATGAATTGCTCTGCCATACATTGGAATAGCAATTTTTCTTATTTCATCAGCAATACCAACTCCTTCTAATCCTTTCCAGCCGCGATCACTCAATGCAAGATTAATAGATTTGCCGGCCATTGTTTTTGCTTTGCGCATATCCGGTCTGCGTTCAAATACATTTACATGATATCCCCGTTTTGCTAAATATATTGATAAAAGCGAACCAACCAATCCGGCACCAACTATTGTTATTTTTTTACTCATACTTATTTGAATTTTATCAAATTTATCACAAAAAAATTAACGGGACTACATATATTTATCATTCAATCCTTGATTTTCGGCAATTTTTTCCAGGGCCTTCTCAATTCTTTTTTTTCTCGTTTCAATTTGTTTGGCACCTTCCATCCATCGCACGTAGTCTTTTCGTTTTGAATAGCTCATGGTTTCAAAATTTTTTAAGGATTTATTTTTTGCCAGCATTTTTTTAAAATCTTCGGGTATCACAACTGTTTTATCTTTTGCCTCCGTCAGCTTCAAACCCTTTTCATTGTTCATTACTGCTTCGGTAATGTATTCAATTAACAGTTTTTCATCTACCTCTTTTATATCCGCATATTTAATGTGCCTGTTGTGCAAAGTTCCGGGATTTTGTTGTAACACTTTTTTCTTATCTTTCAGCAAAACGCCCTGATAAAAAACAAATGTTACGTGTTTTTTAAAATACCAAAAGCCGCAAACCATCCCATCTTTATAATAATTAGGTCCCCATTTCCAGTCTTCAATAATACCGGGCTCGGCTTTCATAATGATAGAACGTAATTTTTTACAAATTATTTGCGCAAAAGGCTCTGCCTTTTCGATGCTCTCATCGATCAATTGCTTTGCATCGGGGTTGTGTTTTACTTTTGCCATTGTTTCGGATTACTATTTTTTATATTGACAGGAAAACATCGTAAGTTATTTCCCATAGGTATAATGTCCTATAATCTTATACTCAAATAGGCAGTCGGCATGCACTTGCCCGCCTCCAATATTATGAACAATTAAATATCTTTTTCCATCTGCTGATTTTTTGTTCACAACTAGTCCAATGTGAGTTACCGCGCCACCTAAATTCCAGCAAACTATGTGCCCGGGCAAATAGTCTTCCGGTTTATTAGTAATGGGTTTAACTTGTCCGTGTCGGGTAAAGAATACCATTAAATTTGGAACTCTTCTGTGGTCGATATTTTTATCAGGGTGTTTCAGCCCCCAGGTTTTAGGGTATTTCTGAAAATTTGCTTTCATATCCTCATGCACCTCTTTTTGAAGATCTATTCCTAATTTTCTATATGCCCGTATTACCACATCCGTGCAAACGCCTTTATCACTTGGAACATCACCGTTAGGGTAAGAAATAGTAAAGTAAGTGGGGTCATAAACCACTTTTTGCTTGGTTAATTCGGTGGTAGCATCCGAAAGCCGGACATAAAAATCAGTTTGACCAATCGCCAAGCAAGACCAAAGAATGAATAATAAGGTAAATAGTGGCGATTTCATATTATGAGTATTATAGCATTACTTTTATCAAATAAAGCAGATAAAGTCCATTTTATCTCACTTTGGGGGGCTGAAGTCAAATTTAATAAAATTCTATATGACAATCAACAAAACATTTTGTTAAACAATTTGGCTAACTTAAAGGCTTCTTTTCTCTATTTTTTAAGATAAGTTCAATATCCTCCAGCTTCATATTCTTTGCTTTCAGCAAAATCAAAAAGTGATAAAGCAGATCAGCTGCTTCGTTTTTAAATAGTTCGTCATTATTATCTTTTGCCTCAATAACCAGCTCTATGGCTTCTTCACCTACTTTTTGAGCTACTTTATTTATGCCTCTTTTAAATAAGGCATTTGTATAAGATTTTTCATCATTTTCGTTAATGCGCTGTGAAATAGTTTCTTCCAGTTTATACAAAAAACCTTTTGCCGTTTCCTCTCCAAAACAAGTTGATGAGCCAGTATGGCAAGTTGGACCTTTGGGTTCCGCTTTGATAAGAATAGTGTCATTATCACAATCAATTTGAATATCCTTTACCAACAAAAAATTACCAGAACTTTCTCCTTTGGTCCACAAACGATTTTTGCTGCGGCTAAAGAAAGTAACTCTGCTTTCTTGTTGAGTTTTAAGAAACGCTTCTTCATTCATATATCCAAGCATGAGTACCTGGAATGTCCGGTAATCCTGTATAATAACCGGCACTAATCCATTTGTTTTATTAAAATCTAAATTCATCTTACAGGTATATTTTGAGTTTTTAAATAATTTTTTAATTCAGGGATTGGAATTTCGCCAAAATGGAAAACACTGGCAGCCAATGCTCCGCTTGCCTTTGATTGTTGAAAAATCTCTTTGAAATGT
>JAIOQD010000761.1 GCA_021413595.1 Bacteroidota bacterium
TCACCGTATGAGTTCCAATAGTAAGATTAGTAGCATTGGAAGCAGTGGAGCCACTTGGCGCCCATAAATAAGTATAAAATGGTTCCGTACCTCCCGTTGCTGCAATGGATATAGCTCCTGTATTTTCTCCATTACATAAAACATTAGTTATTGAAGAGATGGATACATCCACAGGTGTTGGTTCGTCTATTGTCACACTGTCTGATGTTTGGCATCCAATGGCATCCGTTACACTAACAGTATAAGTACCAATAGATAATAAAGTGCCGGTTAAATTATTTCCACCCGAAGGAGTCCAGTTGATAATATATGGTGTGGTTCCTTGTGAAATAGTGATGGTGGCAGATCCATCATTTCCTCCATAACAGGAAACATTGTTTTTAGAGAAAATAGCTATAGATGGACCCGGTAAAATGTTCAGATTTGCAGTTAAGGATATGGAGCAATTGGAAGCGTCTGTAACAAGTAAATTATAGCCCCCTGGCCCTAAACCGGTTATTGCAGAGGTTGTAGCAGCCCCGAACGACCACAAATAAGTATAGGGTAAGGTACCTCCCGATACTTGTGATGAAATAGACCCATTTGAAAGGAGGCAGGATGGATTTATTGTTACCAGTGTGCCAGTGATTTCAGAAGGTTCGGGTATATTTAGAGAAATGTTTTTCTGGCAGCTATTGCTATCCGTCACTAAAATAATATAATTGCCTGGCGAAAGACCAAAAGCTGAATCATTTATTGACACAGAAGGTGTCCATTGATAGGAATAAGAAGGTGTTCCACCGATAGGAGTTATGCTGGCAGTACCATTTGCCCCTCCGAAGCAACTTGTGGCAGCTACAGTGCTTATTGCCGAAAGCGCTTGACCAGGTTGAGTTATTGCTATAGAGCTCGTATCAGTACATCCTTTACTATCAGTTATTGTTACAGTATAATTTCCCATGGCTAAAGCAGTTCCTGTATTTCCATTACCTCCCGAAGGACTCCAATTATAATAGTAAACAGGTGTACCTTCGCTTACTGATGCTGTTGCCGTTCCATTTGTACCACCAAAGCAGCTTACATTGGTGGAAGATGAAACAGTAGCATTAAGTTTCAACGGTTCAAAAATGGTAACCGGTATTGTTTGCATACAGTTTTTGGAATCCGTAACCTGCACAGTATAAGTAGCAGCAGTAAGATTAGTTATGTCTGATCCTATAGCCCCGCTTGGCAACCATTGATAGGTGTATCCAGGAGTTCCACTTGATGCACTGGCAGAAGCTGTCCCATCATTACCTCCAAAACAACTTACTGTACTTTTGGTAACAGTTATTAAGATCGGTAACGGTTCTGTAATGCCGGGATTTATTGTTGCAAGAGCTTTACAACCATTAGTGCCTGTTACTGTTACTGTATAGGAGCCCGCTACTAAGCCTGTTGCAATTGAATCATTCCCACCCGATGGCATCCATGAGTAAGTATAATCACCAATCCCACCCGAAATGGCAACTTTAGCAGAACCATCTGAACCTCCATAGCAACTTACATTAACCACTGAATAAATATTTGCAGTTGGTGCGGAATTTTCACTCACATTTCCATATTGTGTTGCTGTACATCCGGTGGAATCGGTTACTAAAACCGTATATGCGCCAGATATTAAGTTCGAGGCCACAGCATCCGTTCCGCTTGAAGGAGACCAGAGATAAGTATAGGGGGAAAATCCTCCCGAAACAGTAACAGAAGATTGTCCGTTAGGCTGTCCGCAGTCAGAATTAACACTGGAAGTAGTAAGCACTATTTGGGCAGGTTGACTTACCGTAGCGGAATTAGTTGCTAAACATCCGTTTAAATCACTTACGGTTACTGTATAGGTTCCTGCGCTGAGGTTTGGAATGTTTTGTCCGATTATATTACCGGGTGTCCATAAATAAGTATAAGTGCCAGTGCCACCAGCTGCCGAAGCAGAAACAGAACCATCATTTTTTCCATAACAAGTCGCTGGTAGGGGTGAGGCCGAAGCGGACAGTGGAGTTAAAGGTTGTGTAATGGTTACAGAATCTGTAGTAAAACATCCTTTCGAGTCAGTAACTGCAACAGTATAGGTTCCAAGAGTTAAATTTGGGTTAGTTGCTGTAGTTGCTCCTCCCGGAGACCATAAATAAGTATAGTTTGCTGTCCCCCCCGAAGGACTGGCAGTTACCTTACCATCATTTCCAGAAAAACAGCTGATATTTACCTGGCTAATGAAATTTATTGTTAAAAGCCCTGATGCAGTGATTGTTGCAAATGAGGTAGTTGTGCATCCTTTTAAGTCAGTGATCGTTAATGAATATGTTTGCGGACTGAGATTTGAGATCTGTGGGGTGGTAGAACCATTACTCCAAAGAAAAGTATATCCCGGGTTCCCCCCCGAAACTGCTACTGTAGCTGTTCCATCATTCATAGAATTACAGGTTTCATCGGTTATTGCAGTACTTGCGATAATTGCAGTGGGTTGTGTTATAGTAACAGAATTAGATGCCAAACACCCTTTATTATCAGTAACTGTTAAAGTAAATATACCTGCTTGTAAACCCGATGCATTTGGAGAGGTAGCTCCTGAGCTCCAATAGTATGTATAGGGAGATATGCCTCCAGATATTGTTGAATTGGCTGCTCCTGTGGTTCCGCCAAAGCAACTTACAGCTGTAGGTGTTAGTAATAATGTAATTGCAGAAGGTTGAGTAATTGTATATGTTGCTGTGATCGTGCAGGCTTTGGAATCTTTTACGGTTACAGTATAGGTACCTGCAAGTTGACTGCTTATTGATGAAGTTAGTTGATTCCCAGGTTGCCACAAATAGGTATAAGAACCTGTTCCACCGCTTGGAGTTATTGATATGGAGCCATTACTACCACCCGAACAGGATACATCCATAATGGATGAAGCTAAAGCAATTGGTGACGGTTGAATAATAGTAACAGGATTTGTTGAAGTGCAACCGATACCATTTGTAACGGTTACTGAATAAGTACCCAGGCTAAGGTTTGTTGCTGTTGCACTTAGCTGCGCAGGGGCAGTGTTCCAGAAATACGTATAGATTGGCGTACCTCCTGTAACGCTAACAGTTGCGGAACCATCATTGCCTCCAAAACAGCTTACCGGAGTTTTAGTAACAGAAACTGTGCCCGTAAATGCCACATAATTAATTCTTACAATATCAGAAACAGCAGGACAGGTTCCGGTTCCGGTAGTAGTTAAAGTTAAATCGGCAAAACCAGTGGCTAATTCAGCAAGTGTTGGAGAATAGGTGGAACCTGAAAGCGAAGTATTATTTGGGCTGAATGTACCTCCGCCTCCTGTCCATATTCCACCAATTGCAGCGGTAACAGAACCACTTAAACTTGTAATTGGATTTTGTTTGCAAACCGTTTTATCCAATCCTGCATTAGCAGAAACAGCAACAGAATAAGAGGTGACGGTTACTGTTGCATAGGTTGGTGGGCAGTTTGATGCATCTGAAATTTTAACAGTATAGGTTCCGGTTCCTACCAGAATAGTTTGTGAAGGATTAACATTATTCCATAAATAACTATATGGAGGGGTGCCACCACTTCCATTAGCGGTGATTGGTGTGGAAGTTTGTCCAATACAAATTACAGGGTTTTGAGGAACAATATTTGCTAAAAGGGTAGTATGAAAAGTAACCCTTATACTATCACAAATATAAACTGGAAGGCAGGAAGCTGACATACCACAAATTTGATAATCAATGTAAGGTGGTAATCCAACCTGTCCTGTAGCTGTTGGGTTCTTACATCCAGAGGTACAAGATAAGTAATTGTTATATGCGCCAAAGGCCCCGGGATAAACAGAGTTCCAGATAATAGTAGAATCAATGAAACCATTTGCTGAAATTTGGCCAACACATCCTTGATTTATTGCAATATTAACACCTGCAACCGGCAGTGGAGGTGATGGGCAATTAACTACATTAAATTGAAAATCCCGAAGTGTTTGGCTCAAGTAAACTCCATTGCGATATTCCTTCACTTTTACGCCAACCACAAATTTTCCAATCATGGGCGGTGTGCCCGTTAACAATCCGGTTGATGGATTAAGATTAAGTGGTGGCCCTCCAAGTGGATTGGCAGCAGAATACCCTGGAAGCCATACAATTGGGGTAAATATTGCTGTGTTTCCGGAAAAAGTAGGATCAAAAGTAGCGGGAGGGATAGTAAGTGAATAACTTGGACCATTCTCTCCATTATAAGGTGTGTAAAGAGAATATACTAGAGAATCTCCGTTCACATCGGTTGCTGAATGATCAAAAGTAAATGGTTGTCCGGCACAAACAAAAATGGGAGGAAAAAGAGTAAAAACAGGGTTACTGTTTGGCACAAAATTATTGCAGGAAACAAGCACATTGTCGAATTGGTAAACTTTACTGCTATTTGAAACCAAGGCATAATGAACACGAATTACGATCTGAACTGTACTGCCCGAAATACCTACCTTGCTAGCAACCGTTGGAGAAAAAACACCCTGTATCTTGCCGTTGGTTGGAAATAAAGTGAGTGGTCCTCCATTAAGGCGATAATAAACAAATATGGAATCGGTAGCGACCAGGTTTCCCGTTTGGGATAGATCAACCATCAAGTTAACAGAAGGGCAGGAAGAAATAGGAATAAGTTGAGATGTCCATGTTTTCTGCGCATTGTTAGCTCCGGTAATTTCAAACACTTTATTGCCATTTACCATTGTTTTTACTGATGCGCTGGTTGGTGATGCAAAAGTTCCAACTGCTGCAATGGTCCATGCAGTAGAACCAACATCCACAGTTGTATTATCAGGTAATTTAAAATCTTCCCCCCAAAGCACTGACTCACCTGGTATATCTGCATCAAAACTGGAACCGATACATAAAAGACAAGATGTATAAAGACAAAGACAGCCGTTTGGATCGACCTTACAATTGTTTATCGCAACATTTCTTGCTTGTCTCTGCCAATATAAATGATACCCACCGGGGTTAGGAGGGAGCGATACTGTTTTAGTGTAAATGCCTTGTTGCACACAAGGTATAGGGTTGGGGGCAATGGCACAAGGAGGAAGAATTGGAGGAATTAAAGTAACCGCTCCTAAGGTCATTGTAATATCTTTACTTGGTGAAAAAAGAGCACCATTGTATCCTAAAACAGTTATTAATACTGTTGGATCAAAAGGTGCCTTATTTGGATTTGGGCTACAATCGCGGAATAATTTTAGTGTTATAGTATAACTAGAGCCTCCATTGTGGACATAGGTTAATGTGCCTCCTACTATATGGGAGGAAAATGTGGTAGCAGAAATACCCAGAAAAATACCAATAAAGAATAGTTGTAATCGTTTTTTCATTTATACAATAACCATTTGCAAAAATCGAAATCAATATTCACTTTTTTTAGGGTATGAAAAAATGTTTTTTTTCAAAATAGCAATCCCAATTTTGATATACGAATTTTGTATATATAAGGTTACTTATTCCTGTCATTAGTGATAACTAAATTATGGATTGAAAGTTAACGTGATTTTTGGAGTAGAAAGGTGGGCAACGAGCTTTTCAATAGATAACAAACAAAAAGAATATAGCATTATGACATATCATCAAAATCGATTAATAATGCAGTATTTGAATTAAGGAAACATGAAAAAAAAAGAACTATATTGCAAACTGATTTCATAAAAAGCAATTTTCAAACTCAGATAAAGAATCTTTTTCCAATTAAAATTTAGGACACGGCACAATTATACGTGATTTCTTCTTCTTTTTGAATTTACATAATTGGTAGGCCAGTGTTATTTCATGAGCCCCTTGAGCAAGATTGTTTAATTTTGAAATGGTAATATCATAACTATACCCGATATTCAACCGATCTGTTTTTAAACCCACTATTATAGCAACAGCATCATTATTGCTATAACCTCTTTTGTAAGCTTTTATTATAGGGATACCTCTATACCAAATGCCTATATTAACAATGTATTGAGTAAAATAAAATCCAATATCAAACTGATCAAACTCCTTTTGTCCACGATAATTAAAGGCCGGAGAAATAGATCTTTGTTCATAAAGGTTTCTTTCTTTTGGATTGAAGGTGAATTTAGCCCCACCATGTACACTGTATTTAATAGGTAAAATACCATCTCCATTGCCCATAAGTGCTACATCCGGTCTGGTAAGATGATAAACAGATGAGCCAATCCAATATTTTCTTGAATAAAACAATGCACCAGCACCAATATCAAAATAAGTTTTTGTCTGTGTTGGAGTTTCAATGGTAGCAACGTTTCCTCCACGTGCTATCTGATCTCCAAATAATAATGCATTGAAGTTAATACTTTTTAACCCAAAGCCAGGTTGAACACCAAATCTCATTGAAAAATTTCTATTTACCTTTACTTCATAAGCAAACATTGGATTTATTATTGTTGTTTTCAAATCCCCGCTTCCAGCAGCATCATTACCAAATAGTAATCCAACCCCTAAATTGTACTTTTGAACATAATGATCCATAGAAAGTAAATAGGATTTATACGTTTTAGAAATTCCCGGCCATTGATTTCTATAGGTAGTAGAAAATCTTGAACAAACACCAGCCCCTGTAAAGGCAGGGTTAAGGTATAATGGAGATGAAAAAAATTGAGTAAAGTGCATATCCTGCGCTTTTACATTATTTGTGTTAAAAAGGATAATAAAGATAAAAAGGCTTGATATTAAACCAAATCCACTTCTCTTAATCATTCCTCCTGAGGAGATTCTGAAGAAGGAAAGTTTGTTCTTATTACATTTGTATGATATTTTTTTCATCTTCTTTTTCTTTTTACACCATTCTCACAGTTTACTGTTTTGTCGAATACCCAATTCAGATTGGATGGCGGAGCTGAGGTAAACTATTTCAATTTAGTAAGTTTATACAAAATGTTTACTTCAGTATCTAAAACTGAATTAGTAACAAATCGCTCATATCCGGGAGAATCGATAATAATGCGGTATTCTTTGTTTTTTTGTGAGATAACTAATACTTTTCCCGTTCTGTCATTTGGCTTGTATATTCCATAAGTCGATTCATTCTCTAAATTAATTAGTTTAATTTCTGCCTCTTTAATAATTGAGCTGGTTTCATCCACCACATGTATATTATAAACATTTAATGATGGAGCGGTAACAGGGAATGAAACACTGTAAATATCCTGTAAGCCGAATCCTCCCTCTCTTTCGGAAGATAAATAACCTTTGGAAGCATCGGTATTCATTACAAAAAATATATCGTCATCAACTGTATTTATTGGGCTGCCTAAATTTATTGGAGCTTCAAAATTACCGGATCCATCAAAATTTGATTTAAAGATATCATAACCTCCCATATTTTTATGACCTTCGGAACTAAAAAATAAAGTATTACCTAAAGGATGCACGAATGGAGCATCTTCATCGTATTCTGTATTAATTGAAGCACCCAAATTGAATGGTTTTGCCCATTTTCCGTTTTGTAATTTTCTAACGGAGTATAGATCTTTTCCACCGTAACCTCCTGGTCGGTTACTTGAAAAGAAAATGATATCCCCACCTGGAGAATAACAGGCACTGGTTTCCAGATAATTTGGTGAATTAACGATTGTACCAATAGTTTCAGGATTAGACCATACATTATTACTATAAAAACTTTCGTAAATGTCTCCACTTAATAGATCTTTACTTGTACGATAAATAAGTAGTTTTTCGCCATCTGCAGACAATCCAGTACAAGCATCGTGAACAGCAGTATTAATATTAGTATCAAGCATTGTTGGAGTTCCCCAATTAGACATGCTGTCTTTTCTGGAAATATAAATATCTTCAAAATAGTCACCTAATGGATCTGTTTTCTGCCAAACAGCGTTTTTCCTTCTGGAAGTGAAAATCATGAATTTTTCATCAGCCGGAATTAAAGGAACATAATCGCCAAACTCTGAATTTACAACGTTTCCGATGTTATTAATTAAAATAGATTTGTCTTCAGTAGTTTCCAACAACAAAGCTGTATGACATTTTTCAATTAGGTCATCAATTTCTTTTCTCGAAAATTCATTGTCACCACCAAAATATTTGTATTGATTAAAATAATAAATAGCACGTTCAAATTGCTTGGATAAATGATTTAGTTTTCCAAGATAATAATTAACCTCAGGAAAGTCAGTAGGTGGTACTTTCTCAAAATATTTTTTTGAATTTTTTTTGAATTTTTTTATTTCAAAATTACAAACACCAAGTTTGAAATTAGTTTCATTATCGGAGCTGTCTAAATTGTATAGTGTTTCATATATTTTTAAAGCCCCTAGGTAATCGCTATTATCGTATGCTTTATCAGCTTTTGTTAAAAGTTGTTTTTCCTGACGTGACGTTATTTGAGCATAGGACGTGATATGAAATAGGTGAAAGGTGAAATGTAATATTACTGCTATTAATAAAGCTTTTGATTTCATAAATTAATATTTAATATGTAATACTTAATATTTAATGTTAAACCTGAAAATAGAACTTTCAGTTTCACAAGTTAATAACTAATTGTTAATGTTAAACTGAAAATAAAACTTTTGGTTTCATAAGTAGGGGTTTCAACTATTACCTGTTCAATATTACTTACCTTAAAAGTGTAAGGTTTCCATTTTTGTTATATACTTTTCCATTATTAAGTTTAATAAATGCTCTCCAAATATACACATCTTGTGGACATAATTGATTTTTATAATAACCATCCCAACCTTCTTTTGGATCTTCTGTATAAAAAATAATTTCGCCCCAGCGATTGTAAACTTCTAACTTATACTCAATTACCCCAGAGGTATAAGCGAAGAATATGTCATTGTTCAGGTTATTGATATCGAAAATGCCTCCCGAACTTCCATCAGGGTTTGGTGTAAATGCACTCGGAAACTTAACTTCAGCATTTGTTGTAAGCTCTGAGTATGCTGTATCCAAACATCCATAATCGGTCATAGCAATAAGTTCTACTTGGAATATTCCAATTGTTGTATATAAATACTCCGGGCTGTTAAGAGTGGATGTTCCTCCATCTCCAAATGTCCAGTTATAGGTACTTGCTCCTAAAGATTGATTATTGGATATCAATACATCATAAGGTAACTCAAGTTCAGTCGAACTAAGTGAAAATGCGGCCACTGGAAAAGGATGACCATTAATAATTAATGGAGTTGAGGTGCTATTGGTACATCCACCTGAAGTTGTAACTGTAAGTGTAACCTGATAATCATTAGGTATTGTATATGAATGAGGCGGATCCTCAATTGTTGATGTTGTTCCATCTCCAAAATTCCAACTCCAGGTAGTGATTGGATCATTAGGGTTTCCGGTAACAGAATTATCAAAAAATTGAATTGTTCCTGGAACACATAATGCACTGGTATCAGAAGTTAAAGCAATTGTTGGAGGTGGATTAAAAAGAATAGCAGCCGAATCTGTAACTGAACTGCATACATTACTTACTGTAACAATATACATTGTTGGTGCCGAAGGAGTAACAAGATAAACTCCAGGGCCGGTACCTAAATTATTATTCCATTGATAGGTGAGTAGTCCTGTTGTGCCAAGTGTTTCAACATAAACAACAGAACTTTGTCCAGGGCATATTGGAGATGTGGCAAATGCATGAACACTTAAAGTATCTAGAGTATATACAATTGCGTCAGTAGTAGCTTCAGTACCAGCACATCCAATCTGATCATAAGCAACCACAGTATATGTAACATCACTTGTTGGGCTGATTGGCAATGTCCCTGATGTAATGGCACCTGAAGGTTGCCAGCCATAATAGTAATTTCCTAGTCCTCCTATCGCTGTTGCTGTGAGTAAGCCCGTTTGACCAAGGCATACAGTATCATTTGCTCCGGCTGAAGTTATCACTTGAGTAGGTTGTGTTAATAATACAGCACTACTGGTAATACATCCATTTGCATCGGTAACAGTAACAGTATAAGAATTAGCTTTTAGATTACTTGCTGCACTCACTGAATCACCAGAAGGTGTCCACAAATAAGTATAAGGAAGAATTCCTCCGGATGCAATTGCCGCTGCGCTGCCATATCCATTAAAGCAGGTTGGGTTTTTTATAGAATCAATTGTAGAAGAAAATAATGTTGGCTGTGTAATGTTAACAGAAATGGCTGAGATACAATTGTTTTGATCCATAACATTCAAAGTATAAGTACCTATAGTAAGATTACTCGCTGTAGATGAACTTGAGTTGATCGGTGCCCATGAATAAGTATATAGTGAACCAGTACCACCAGTTGGTAAAACAGATATAGAACCTGTATTTCCTCCAAAGCACATAACATCGGTTACAGAAAGAGCGGAAAGATCAATAGGGGGTGGTTCTGTAATAATTGCACTATCCGACATTACACATCCCGAAGCATCAATTATTGTTACAGTGTATTTATCACTTATTAACGAAGATGCAGTTAAATTGTTGCCTCCTGAAGGTGACCAGTTAATTGTATATGGTGCTGTTCCCTGTGAAATACTGATAGTAGCAGAACCATCATCTCCTCCAAAGCAGGAAACGTGACCAATTGAAGAAACTGCTAATATTGGTACAGGAATGTCGGATAGAGTTGCAGATAAGGATAAGCTGCAATTTAAGGCATCTGTTATCAGAACGGTATAGGTTCCCTGAGCTAAACCATTAATTCCGGAACTGGTAGAAGTCCCCGGTGACCATAAATAGGTATAAGGATATGTACCTCCAGATATCTGAGGGGTGATAGAACCATTTGATAAATTACATGAAGGATTTACGTATGCAAGTGTCCCTCCAAGAACGGCTGGCTGCGAAATGGAAATTGATAAATTTGTTTGGCAGCTATTGGTATCAGTAACTGTAATATTATAATTTCCAACAGAAAGTCCGGAAGCTGTCGCATTGGTTGATACAGACGGATTCCATTGATAAGAAAAACCAGGTGTTCCACCAACAGGAATTATTGTTGTGATACCATCAGTTAATCCAAAACAAGTTATAGGGGAGATGGTGCTTGTTGCCGAAAGTGCTTGGGAAGGTTGAGTTATTACAGCAGAGTCTATAGTTATACAACCGTTTAAGTCAGTAATAGTTACAGTATAAGTACCTTCGGCAAGAACTGTTCCTGTTGAACCGTTGCCACCAGTAGGTGACCAGTTATAACCATACACAGGGGTGCCTCCACTAGCAATTACTGTAGCTGCACCATTAGTTCCTCCGAAGCAACTAACATTAACTGTTGTTGAAATTGCAGAAGTTAATTGGGTAGGCTCTGAAATTGTAAAAAGTTCAGTTTGAAGGCAACTGTTTAAATCAGTAACCTGCATAGTATATGTGTTTGCTGAAAGATTAGTTATTGTGGAGCCTATGGTTCCGCTTGGTAACCATTGGTAGGTATAACCTGGTGTGCCACCTGTTGCATTTGCTGAAGCAGTTTCATTACTTCCACCAAAACAGCTCATGGTGCTTGTGGTAACGGTTATTGAAATTGGTGTAGGTTGCGTAATAACAGGACTTATAACCGGAATCGACTGGCATAAATTAGTGTCGGTAACTGTAACTGTATATGTGCCTGGTAACAACCCTGTTATCAGTGAGTCGGTTCCACCGGATGGCTGCCAAGAGTATGTAAACGGACCAGAGGTTCCTGAACCGGCAGCGGATGCTGTACCATTGCTACCTCCACTACAACTCACATTTGTTGTTGAAGTAAAAGTTGCTATTGGACTTGGATTATCATTTACAGTTACTGATATTGTGGAAACACATAAATTACTATCACTTACAAAAACTGAATATATTCCGGAAAGCAAAGCATTGGCAGTTGAATTAGTTCCTCCAGTTGGAGACCATTGATACAAATAAGAGCCGACACCTCCTGCTGCAGATACAGATGCTTGGCCGTTTGCAAGGCTGCAATTGGAATTAATACTTGATGGAGTAAGCACTATCAAAGTAGGTTGAGTAACAATAATTGAATCCGTAAGGGAGCATCCTTTCGAATCAATGATTGAAACTGTATAAGTTCCTATTGTGAGGTTAGATTGATTTTGACCATTCAGAGTACCCGGCATCCAAAAATAATTATACGGAGGGGTTCCTCCGGATGCTGATGAAAAAACGGAGCCATCTGCACCACCAAAACAGGAAACTGGTGATAATGAATCAGTTACGGATAGTGGTGTAAGTGGTTCTGTAATTGTAAAAGATGTGGTTTTTACACAGCTGTTTGTATCTGTAACCTGAATAGTATAAGTGTTAGCAGAAAGATTTGTAATACTAGCCCCTGTTGTGCTACCTGGCAACCATAGATAGGTATAACCTGGTGTGCCACCGGATGGAATAGCAGTTGCCCCCCCATTACTGGCTCCATAACAACTTGCAGAAGTTTTGTTAATTGTTATAAAAATGGGGTTAGGCTCCGTTATTTCAGGACCTATTTCTGGTAGTGATTGGCACAAATTTGCATCAGTAACTGTAACAGTATAGGTGCCGGCTATTAAACCTGTCGCTATTGAACTTGTACCACCGGATGGTAGCCAAGAGTATGTGAACGGACCAGCTGCACTTCCCGAAACAGCAACCGTGGCGGTACCATCAGAGCCTCCATAACAGCCTACATTTGTGGTCGTAGTAATTGTAGCGATCGGACTTGGATTAGGAATAACTGTAACAAATGTTGAAGCAGGACAAGCATTACTGTCGGTAACATAAACTGTATAGGTTCCAGGAAGTAAATCAGTTATTGTTGCAGTGGTTTCACCAGCATTTGACCATTGGTAGCTATATGGAGCAATTCCACCTATTACAGAAACAGAGGATTGTCCGTTCGGAAGGTCACATTTTGCATTGATGCCGGAGGGGGTAAGCACCAATGGCGCAGGCT
>JAIOQD010000762.1 GCA_021413595.1 Bacteroidota bacterium
CGTAATTCCTGTACCACCAGTAGTCCCAGCAGTCCCTGTACCACCAGTTACTCCAATCGTTCCTGTTGCTCCCGGGGTTCCTGGGGTTCCGGCAGCTCCGGCATTTAAAGCATATAAAGCAACTGGGACAGCTTGCATTTGTTCTATACCCATTGTTTTAAAACTACCCTCTCTCTTTAAATCCATTTCTATTTTCAGAAAATGTTTATATAATCCCCATGATAAATTCAAAATGCTTGTATTAGGACTGGTTGAAGTAACCAGCCCTTGACCAATCACAACCGAAAATAAGCCATAATTGTCGGTTGTTGTAGAGTGTAATTCCTGATAAACTATCGCACCAGCAGGAGTCTCTTTTATAATTGTAAAACGCACATCTATTGTTTGGTTTTTAATCGTACCCTCCTGGTCTATCCCTGGAGTTTCCCTGTCTTCAATAGCTACCGCCTGGTATGTAATACCGTTCACAACCTGAGCAAATCCTGATTTGGTAAATACTGCAAAGCATAGAATAAAAAGAATGATAAAATATTTTTTCATGGGTTTATTTTTTTGTAGTTCTATTAAAATGGTTCTATAATGTTAAAAGTTACTTCTTATTCTGGATCTTTTTTTGTTAACCATATTAAACGATACACCAAACTGAAAGGTAACAGCACGATTATATAATTTCTGATTTTTTCCGCTTCCGGAATTTGGTTCCAACTGCATTAAACCTGTTGTTGTTTTAACTTCTGCATATACTGCAACAGCTTCTGTAAACAGATATTTTACTCCCCCAAACACATTAATTCCATAATCATTTTTCTTAATAGCCTTATCAGCCAGCAAATCATATTCATCATTACCAACCGTTTGAGTAGCGTTATACAGATAGGATACATAAGGAGATACCCCAATAAATGGAGCTATAACACCAAAACGTTTTATATAACCTACTCCAAAATTGAAATCAACATAATGTAATGACCAGTTTATTTTTTTTGCATACAAATCAGAAACTGCTCCTAGGTTATTAAGCCCAATACCTGGTCTGAGTAAAAAACCGGAATTAAAAACTTTGGAATAATTAATACCATAGCTGGATCTCAATTGGGTACGGAAATCAAGGTCGCTGTTACCCTCTGAATTTTTATACTTAAATTTTGTCTGTGATTGTCCATAATAGATAGAAACATTATCCTGCGAAAAAACAGAAAACACCATGCAGATAGCAAAACAAAACAAAACGATTTTTTTCATGATTGACTTTATAATTATTAATTTACAACTAATTTCTCGCTACAGTAATAACCTGATTTACTGATTACATTTACCATATACATACCCTTAGAGAGTTTGCTAATATCCATTTCGTAACTCGGGCTTGTTACAGTTATTTTGAATTGCAATTTCCCCATTATATCAAAAACAGAAATTATATTATCTCCTATTTCTTCATTAAATTTTATAAAAACTACATCTGTAGTTGGATTTGGGTTTAGGTAAAGCGTACATCTTTTTTCCTTTAATTTACGCGAGTCGCCATGCGAAATCGGCTGCTGAAAACCTTGTCGTAATGTATTTCCATCCGTTAAAAAAACACTTGTTCCCGAAGGTTGTCCAATTGTTTGCCTAAATGTGGTTCCGTTTTCATACGTAATATTGCCAAAACTACTCATAGAAGAACGAATAATCCTCTGAGCAAAAACGGTTGTTTGCAAGCAAAGAATAACACTAAAAAAAATAAAAAATTTATTCATCTGTTTGATCTTTTATTTAATTATAATTTCTGTTCTACGGTTTTGTGCTCTTCCTTCCGGATTATCCGTTCCATCTGCATTGGTATTGGGTGCGATTGGTTTTGTTGCACCATAGCCAACAACAGTAATTCTGTTTTTATTTACTTTTTTTGAAATTAAATATGTGGCAACAGCCTTGGCTCTTTGCTTTGAAAGAGCAAGGTTATGGTTTGCCCCTCCTTTTGAATCAGTATGCCCTTCTATTTCAATTTTACTATCGGGTTTCACCTCTGTAAGAAATCTTACCGCCTTATCCAAGTCTGCCATAAATGATTCCTTAATTTTACTTTTGTCAAAATCAAAAAGGGTATTTGCAAACGAAAATGCGGTAATGGTTTTGGCTGCTGAAGATGTGAGCGTATTCTCCATCTTCTTATCGTATGAGCCTTTTATTTTATTTTTATCCGAATCGAAAAGATTGTCACCAATAATAACTTTTGAAAGCGTTTCACCAGATACTGAATCGTATGTGGTAGTTGTAATTACAGCTGCCGGATAAGTTAGTAGATTAATTTCAGAATAATTTTTCAGCTTTTGCTTATCTACCTTAGCCAACATTGCAGAATAGATTGTTATATCAGGATGACCAGCCTCATAAGCAATATCAAGCAGTGCGCTTTTAATTTTTAATGTGTCGCCCGGTTTTGTAAAAACAATTTCCTGATATATATTATATTGTTTGCATTCATCAGTCTCCGACACTACATATCCTGTATAAACAGGTTTAACCCCCTCTGTTTCAATCTTCATTATATAGCTTTTGCCCACTTTCAGAGTCAGAGCATATTTCCGGTCTGTAATACTACAGCTCGTTATATTTTTTTTGGTTTCTGCGTCCATTACGGTTATCGTTCCTGAAGAAAAACCTGTTGTAAGTCCTTTAACAGTGCTTTCGGTAATGTCATCACAAAAATCAATATAATACAGGCTCAAATCAGTTCTTCCTTTACCTTCACGTGCTAAGGAAGAATAACAGGCTCTTTCTCCTGAATGTAAAAAAGAGAAAAACAAATCATCACCAGGAGTATTTATAGGAAGTCCCAGGTTAGCAGGTGCTGTCCAATGCCCTTCTTTTCTGTAGGTAACAAAAACATCAAATCCTCCAATACTATTGCTCCCGTTAGAAGAAAAATACATTGTGTTTCCATCAGCACTTAAACTCAATGCAACCTCATCGTATTTTGAATTAACTAGAGTTCCCATGTTCTCTAAAGCTCCCCATGTACTATCAGCCATTTTTTTTGAAACATAAATATCTTTTCCACCCACTCCTCCTTTTCTGTCACTAACAATAAAAAGTTCATTCTTTTCGGATGTTAAAACAAAACAGTATATACGTGTATCCTTAAATGTTGTTTTTATTTCGTCTCTGGTAAGAAGAGGTAATGGAATACCCCAATGGTCATTCATATAATCGCTATAATAAACGGTACCTTCTTCAATACCGCTTCTGTAAAAATAAATACGCTTTCCGTCAGGAGATACATTAAGAACAGCTTCATAACTTTTTGTATTGATAGGTCCGATAATATTGTCTGCGGGAGTCCAACCATTATTTTCCAAACGTGAAAAGTAAACATCTCCTTCACCTGATCGTTTGGAAGTATGAAACAACATTGAATCATTCGAAGAGAATACGCCACCGTAATCATCATATTGCGAATTAATTTTGTTTCCAATATATGAAATCGTGATTTTTTTTCTCAGTTTATCTTTTACCAAGGGGCTTCCCTCTGTTGAAATATGTTTTCCATTTTCACACATTTCTATTCTAT
>JAIOQD010000098.1 GCA_021413595.1 Bacteroidota bacterium
AAGGAGAGTTATTGTTCAATGATGTCAATATGTTTTTAATTTATTTTGGCGTTCCCTTTTTGAAAAAAAAAGGCGGGCTTTCCGCTTCAATCTTTCCTACCGTTCTTCTCTGAAGAATGGTAGGAAAGGATTTACACTACAATCCCTAACGCAAGGTTAATAATGAAATTGCGTAAATCGATTTATACAGGAGAGTTCTAAAAATTCAAAAAATAGTGTCCTCTGCGTTCGGAGTTTATTCTTCAGAGAAGAATTTATCCTGAGCATTTGCCTAAGGGCGATTTTTCTCTGCGACCTGTTCTTCTCTCTAGAAACTCTGCGGTTAAAAATTAATTTTTAGAACTGCCCTGCATATTGTTCCTAATTCTCAATGAAGATCAAAACCCCAATGTGTTGAAAAATGCGTTAACAAATTTACAAAACAAAAGGAAGCTAAATATAGGTTGTATTTATCTTTGTTTTATGTATCGATTTTTAAAAGTAGCATTTATTGCTCTTACGTTTATTTTTTTAGCAAGTATTTTGGATTCCTGTAGAAGCAAGGGTCCTTACAATCCTTATTTGAAAATGAAAACAAAGCCGAATAAAATGCAAATGGATGCTGATAAAAAAGTAATTAAAAAAGGAAACAGGGCTTATAAAAGGCAGTTAGGTAATAATAGATACCATTTGTTTGGAAGAAGGAAGCCTCCTGGAGGATAAAACAAAAAAGGAATCAAGAATTTATCAAGATTTTTTTGGGTTTTTAGATCTGATTTTGATTATTTTTTGCATCTTTACCCTCTAAGTTTTGAAATTTGTTAAAATTGTTGGAATGAAATTTTTTTTGAACCTGTTTGTTTTAGTGCTTTTTATTTCGAATGCTCATAATTTTGTTGAGAAAAAGCGCATCTATTCCGAAAAAGTATCTTCAATAGAAAACATAATTGAAATCCCTTTAGATGCACTTTCTGAGGGTAATTTGCAGACAGTTAATCAGGATTCTTCAGATGGAATCCCGCATAAGCAAAAAAAAAGAAATAGAAAGGGGGTTAATTCTACACTTTTTTGTATTGTTAATGAATCTGATTGCAGGATAAACAAACTTGATAATAAGTTTATCTTCTTAACTCAAGTATCTTATTGGTTTCAACCATTTTCCTCCAATGGAAAGCGCGGTCCACCCTTCGGTTGTTTTGTTTCTTAAAAAAGCATTTCCTGTTTTAATTAAGAAAATTCGACTCTTAATTCCATATCAAACTTATAGTTTATAGTATAAATACAGATTAATTTTATCAAATTGAATCCCTTTAATAACAATAATCAGCCTCTCACAAATTGGTATGCGATTTATACCAAGCCCAGAGCTGAAAAAAAAGTTTTTGAGCGACTTGCTTTAAGCGGGTATAATGCTTATTTGCCATTAGTTACCAGCATTAGGGAGTGGAGCGACCGTAAAAAGAAAATAGTTACACCTTTGATTTCATCATACGTATTTGTAAATGCAAATTATGATGATCTGTTTAGTGCACTGACGATTCAAGGAACTTCCGGAATACTTAGATACTTGGGGAAACCCGCAATAATAAGAGATCATGAAATTGAAAATTTGAAAATTTTAATGAATGATTCTGAACAATTTACAATACTGGAAAATAATACGTTTGAAAAAGGGGAGGAAGTAGAAGTGATAAAGGGGCCTTTTACCGGTTTGATAGGGCAATCTGTTTCATTTCAGGGGAAACATAGGATTATAATAGAAATTGAAGCGATGGGGAGTAAGATGGCTGTCAATGTACCTTTGGGGTTTGTGAAAAAGAAGGGTGAAAGTTCAACTTCCGTAAAAAGTATTTTAGATACTGCTGACACGTGATTTTACAAAATTTCATGGGTTTTTGAATTATTCTTAGTTTTTGTTGGTTATACTTTTGAAGTCCTGAATTTAAGAAATCCTGAAATTTTTAAAGTGATAAGTGTTTGTAGTGGCCTGTAATTTCGTTAATTGACAAGAATTTGAAGATATTTGGTTGCGAGCAGATATTTTATTTGTTTTTATGTAAAAACTTCTTGAGATAGCAGGTAAATTGCTATATTCGTAACCTTCGATAAATTTATAAGTAGCCTCAAAAATGGGGCTGACGTTAGCGAAGCTGTGTATTATTCGAGATTTAGCGAAGTTCAAATCAAACTAATTAAATAGGGTTTTGATGAAAAGATTTAATAAATGAGCCAATTTAAAGACGAAATAAATTTCATAAAAAATCTATACGGGAATAAGGACAATATTTTATTGCATGAGCCATGTTTTATTGGGAATGAAAAAAGATATTTGAATGAGTGCATTGATTCTACCTTTGTTTCAAGTGTAGGGAAGTTTGTTGATCAATTTGAAATTGAAGTTGCAAAATTTACCGGAGCTAGATATGCAATAGCAACAGTTAACGGTACAGCCGCTTTACATATTGCTTTGCTAATGGCTGATGTAAAAAGAGGTGATGAGGTAATTACTCAACCATTAACTTTTATTGCTACAGTTAATGCCCTAAGTTATATTGGAGCGCATCCTGTTTTTGTTGATGTAGATAAAGATACTTTAGGATTATCCCCCGAAAAATTGGAATGGTTTTTGAAACAGAACACGGAGTTTATTAACGGAGAGTGTTTTAACAAAATTTCGAAAAGAAGAATAAAAGCAGTAGTACCCATGCATACTTTTGGTTTACCTGCAAGAATTGATGAAATAGTTGCTATTTGTGATAAGTACAATATTACGGTTGTTGAAGATGCTGCTGAATCTCTTGGGAGTTACTATAAAGAAAGACATACAGGGACTTTTGGTCAACTTGGAACATTGAGTTTCAATGGGAACAAAACGATAACAACCGGTGGAGGTGGAATGATACTTACAAATGATGAAGCATTGGCAAAAAAAGCGAAGCATATTACCACTACAGCGAAAATACCACATAAATGGGATTTTGAACATGATATGATAGGTTATAATTATCGTTTACCTAATATCAATTCGGCTTTAGGCTGCGCTCAAATGGAAAGCCTCCCTCTATTTCTTTCCCAAAAAAGACTTTTAGCAGAAAAATATGAGCAATTTTTTGCAACAAAATCAATAAATTTTATTGTTGAGCCCAAAAACACAAAAGCGAATTACTGGTTAAACGCTGTTATACTGGAAAATTTAGAAGAGCGAAATGCATTCTTAGAAGAAACAAATAAATTCGGAGTTGCTACTCGACCCATTTGGAAATTAATGAATCATTCATCAATGTATAAGAATGCACAAACGGGCGATTTGGAGAATTCAGAATGGCTTGAAGATAGAGTAGTAAATATTCCAAGTTCTGTAATAATATAAAATTGTAATATCATTTAAAATAAATTATAATCGATAAAAATATGGCTAGGAATTATTACAAAAAAGAAAGAAATAATATTAAAATTTTGGAAGTTGGCTGTGGTACTGGTGCTAATATTTGGTATTTAAGTAGAGAAGGGTTTAAATGTTATGGCATTGATGGAAGTCAAACAGCTATAAAAAGGGCAACGCAACGTCTGAATGAAGAAGGTCTTAAGGCCCAGCTGGTAGTTGGAGATATAGTTAACTTATCATTTGACGACAATTATTTTGATGCTGTTATTGATTGTGAATGCATATATGCCAATGATCTTATTAACTCACAAAAGGCGCTTCTCGAAGTTAAAAGAGTGTTAAAAGAAGGTGGTAAATTTTACAGCAGAACCTTTTCGGATAGGATGTATGTAGGTAATACACACACACACCATGAAAAACTTGAATATTCAAATATTTCTGATGGTCCGTTAGAGGGGAAAGGATTTGTTCGATTGTCTTCAGAAGAGTCTATTAAAAAGCTGTATGGAGAGATTTTTGAAATCGTATCAATAGATTCTTTAGAATATACAAGTTATAATAAAAAAATATTAACAAGCGAATTTGTAATAATTTGTAATGGGAATAAATAAAGTAATTATTATTGCAGAAGCAGGCGTAAATCATAATGGTGATATTAATCTTGCAAAAAAATTAATTGATATTGCGTCTGGTGCTGGAGTTGATTATGTTAAATTTCAGACATGGATTACAGAGGAACTTATAGATAAATCAGCTCCCAAAGCTGAATATCAAAAATTAAATGATGGTGAAGCCACATCTCAATACGAAATGTTGAAAGCATTAGAATTGTCATTTGGGCAATTTAGAGAACTAAAAAGCTACTGTGACAAAAAAAATGTCGGTTTTTTATCCACACCAGATGAAGAGAAAAGCCTTGATTTTTTAGTAGATGACTTGGGAGTAGAATTAATTAAGGTTGGTTCAGGAGAAGTTACAAACATTCCATATCTGAGAAAAATTGGCAATAAAAAAAAGGATGTTATTCTCTCCACTGGAATGTCTAATTTGGGAGATGTTGAATTAGCATACAATACCTTACTCGATGCAGGAGCTAAAAATGTTGCATTGTTGCATTGTACTTCTAATTACCCGGCACCTTATAACTCTGTGAATTTAAAGGCAATGTTAACACTTCGAGAAGCATTTAAAACCGATGTTGGCTATTCAGATCATACAGAAGGAATTGCAGTATCATTAGCTGCTGTTGCATTAGGTGCGACAATAATTGAAAAACATTTTACAATAGACAAAACATTGCCAGGCCCTGACCATAAAGCATCTATGGATCCAAATGAATTAAAAGCTCTTGTTGTCGAAATACGTAATATTGAAATGGCCTTGTCAGGTAATGGTAAAAAAGAAATTCAAATTTCAGAAAAAGAAATAAAAAGTGTTGTTACAAAAGGAATCTATCTTTTATACGACATTAAAGAAGGAGAAATTATAACTGAAAACATGCTTGTTTGTAGAAGACCTGCCAAATTTATTGCATCAAATCAGTTTGATTTGATTGTTGGTAAAAAAGTAAGTCGTAATATTAATAAAGGAAACTCTTTAAAATTGAGTGATATAGATTTTGACTAAGATAAGAAACATAGCAATATTTACTTCAATAAGGTCGGAATACGGTCTTCTTAAATCGCTTATAAAGGTGGTTGATGAAGATGAATACCTCAACCTTTCTTTGCTAGTTGGTGGTAGTCATTTATTGGAGGAGTATGGTAAAACTATTACAGAAATTGAAAAAGATGGCTTTCCTATTACTTATAAGTTACCTTTTCTTTTTAGTGATGGTGAGCCTGATGTTTCAACTCGTTCAATGGCTGCATTAGCTTCACAAATTAGCACTTTTTTACATAATAGTAGACCAGACCTTTTGGTGATACTTGGTGACAGATTTGAATTATTACCGGTTGTTAATGCTTCATTAATATTGAATATCCCTATAGCTCATATTTCAGGTGGCGAAATTACTGAAGGGGCAGTTGATAATCAGATACGGCATGCTATTTCTAAAATGTCTCACCTTCATTTTGTGGCGACAGATCAATTTAAGAATAACCTTATAAAAATGGGAGAGGAGGCTTGGCGAATATGCGTATGCGGGGAACTTGGCTTGGATGAGATTTTGAATATGGATTATATAGGCAAAGTAGATCTATTTGAAAATCTTGGACTTGAACCCTCATTACCTGTT
>JAIOQD010000763.1 GCA_021413595.1 Bacteroidota bacterium
ACCGTTGGGGCGAAAAAGTATTTGAAACTACAGATATTATGCAATGTTGGGACGGTACCTTTAGAGGTAAAGAAATGAATACAGCTGTATTTGTATATGTTATGAGAGCAACCCTCACTACAGGCGAAGAAGTTAATAAAAAAGGAAATATTAGCTTAATAAGATAGGTTTTAATGTAAGATTTAATAAGTAATATAATGAAACTCATTACTTTGAAACCGAAAGTCATATTTTTAACCGTAATTGTAAATATTATATTTTACATATTACCGGTTAGATCTTTATTGGCTCAGGACATCCATTTTTCACAATTTTATATGTCTCCATTTACACAAAACCCGGCATTTACAGGGGCTGTTTATGGTATGTCGGCTCAGGTGAATTATAAAGATCAATGGAAAAGTGTTGGAACCCCATACAAAACAATTGCTGCTGCTTATGATGTAAGTTTTCAAAGGAAAAAGAAAGCGAAGGCTTTTTATGCAGCCGGTCTCAACTTTTTTAGCGACAAAGCCGGAGATTCCAATATGGGAACTACCCAGGCAAACCTTTCTGGAGCCTGCCATGTGTATATCGACAGATATACAAAAATAGGAGGAGGGTTGCAGGTTGGATATGCTCAACGTAGCATTGATTACGCAGCATTACAATGGGGAAACCAGTTTGATGGCCAGGCGTATAATCCAAATTTGAGTTCTCGCGAAACAAATGGTTCAACAGCTTTTGCTTATCCGGATGTGGCTGCAGGGGTGGTTTATACCTATAACAATTCGGCAGGTATGAGGCGAGTAGTAGAAAACAATGACCTAAAAGCGAATATAGGAATGTCTGTATTCCATTTTTCTCAACCGAAATATTCCTTTTCCGGTAACAACGAAAAATTAAAAGTGAAGTTTGTTTTGCATGCCGATGTCCTTTTGAGTATTCCTTATTCCAATTTAGGTTTTGTTCCAGGTTTTATGCTTTATAAACAGGGCGCTCCGGCTGAAGTATTAGTAGGTTCCTTAATCCGTTATAAATTAAAATCAAAAAGCAAGTACACCAGAGATAAAAGCAGCTCAGCATTTTCTCTTGGAGGATACTACCGCGCAAAAGATGCTGCTACTGTAGCTATGCTTCTTGAATACTCCAATTACGCTGTGGGGATGAGCTATGATCTAAACACTTCCGCCTTAAAGACAGCAAGCACCGGCAGAGGCGGATTTGAGTTAACGCTCCGTTATGTTGGGGCAAATCCATTTATGGCTCAATCCAGATCCCGTTTTTAGTCAGAAAAAACGATAGGGAAACAGAAAAATCAGAAACACCTCTTCATATTCTATAATTCTATATCTTTGTGATTGAGATCATTTTAAAAACCTTAAAATAAAACAAAAAAAATTAATGGTTTTGTTTCAAAGGTCTATCTAAATTTACACTGTTTATAGCTATGAAAATACTCTTTACTACTTTATTTTGCGCTTTGTTTTTATTTCTTTCTGCACAGCAAAAAGATTCAATAAAAATGGAAATAAAAATGGAAATCAAAAATGTAGGTCCTCAGATAAACTCTTCTTTTCCGGATTACGCCCCACTTATTTCTGCCGATGGCAATAACATGATCTTCACCTCTCCCCGACCTGTAAATGAAAAGGACGTGCTAAAAGGCAAATTAGGTATCGAAAATGTTTACGTTACTTATTATGATGATAAAAACGGAAGGTGGTTAGTAACGTTTTTACTTGGACCAACAATTAATCGTCCGGATGTGGATAACTCTGCAATTGCTTTATCAAATGATGGACAAAGAATGCTGCTTTACCGTGGTGGTAATGAACAAAATGCTAATGGAGATATTTTGGAATCGATATTAATAGGAGAAGAATGGTCTGACCCTGTAAGACTACCAGAACCTATTAATAGCGATGAGAACGAAACCTCTGCAAGTATATCTCCTGATGGAAGAACAATTTACTTTGTAAGTGACCGAAAATGGGGATATGGTGGAAGAGATATCTGGTATTGCACACAGGATGACACCGGATCATGGGGTGAGGCATTAAATCTGGGAAAACTGGTTAACAGTGCGGAAGACGAAGAAGGTGTGTTTATTCATCCCAATGGAAAAGTTCTTTTCTTTAGTTCAAAAGGGCATAATTCCACTGGTGGTTTTGATATTTTTATGTCTGTTTATGATGAAACTACTTTATCCTGGGCCGAACCGGAAAACCTTGGCTCACCTATAAATACGCCAGAAAATGAAATATATTTTGTATTGCAGGGGAATGGGAAAACAGGATATTACGCATCCTCAAAACCTGATGGCTTAGGAGATCTGGATATTTACAGTATTACTTTTCTGGAAGATCTAATGAAAAAAAACACAACCTTACTGAAAGGTCGTGTTATTAATAAAACAGATACATCTATAGGATCAACCATTGTTTTAAAAAACAAAGGAACTGATAAATTAGTTGGAACCTTTAAGTCAAACAAAACTACAGGAAAATACCTTGTTTCAGTCCCTCCAGGCAAAAAATATGAGATGGTAATATCCACCGAAGGTTATAAATCAGATACCATTTCTATTGATATTCCTTACAAAGCCGGTTATCAGGAAATTATCAGAGATATTATTATGGAAACAAAATAATTTCTGCATCATACAAATACAGAACACTTTCTCAAAACTTGTGAAGTTTATGATTCAATGCGAAATTTGAATCTATGGTTAGGATTTTCTTAACCAAAATTGAACGAAAATCTATTTTTCTTTAGAAAATAAAACGAAAAATATTCGCATAATTCCGTTAGATCTACGTTTTAGGTAAGTTACTGTATCAATAATAAAATCAACTTAAAGAGGCTAACGCGCATATTTCGACAAGCTAACTCAATATGACCTGCGCTTTAGTCTATGCTTGTCGAAGACATTGCATGAGTTTGGATTCATAAAAATGGAATTTACGAAGGTCTTAAATACTTCTCTTTGCAGACATTTATGTTGTTTTTAAAATCGAACCCAGGTTAATAAACAAAATCTGAATTAACAATCAGTTGCTGAAAAGTATTTTTTGCAAGATATAAAACCGAAGGTAGGATAAAGAACTTTGTATTATGCAAAAGTATTGAACATATAAAAAAACAAAAACACACCTGGAATATCAGGCTATAAATTCAGCTAATTCAACGTTATTTACCCCAATGAAAGTATTTTTTTCAATTTTTATTTTAACATTCTCCCTATTTCTTGGTGCACAGCAAAATGCTTCGCCAAAGGTGGAAATAAAAAATATTGGCACTCCGGTAAATTCTACTTTTTCTGATTTTGCTCCGCTTATTTCTGCTGATGGATCAACCATGGTATTTACTTCCCTCCGACCTATTGACAAACTTGGCACATCCCTCACAACGATTAAAAAAGATGGGCAAAAAAGTAAAGAAACCAATTCTGCCATTTACATTACTTATTATGATGATAAAAGCAAAACATGGTTAGAACCTATCATGCTTGAATCTGTTATCAATCTTGCAGGGGTGGATAATTCAGCTATTGCATTATCAAATGACGGACAAAAAATGTTGATCCATAGAGGCGGAAATAATAAAAATATAAATAAAGGTATTTTTGAAACCACTTTAAAAGGCAACGAATGGTCCGTCCCAAAACGATTACCGGCACCTATCAATAGTGATGGAAATGAGACTTCTGCCAGCTTTTCAGTTGATGAAAAATCAATTTATTTCATAAGTAGCAGATCAGGTGGTTTGGGCGGTAAGGATATTTGGTATTGCCTGCAAAACGAAGCAGGGGAATGGGGCGAGGCGGTAAATATAGGGAATTCCATTAATACCAAAGAAGACGAGGAAAGTGTTTTCCTTCACCCAAATGGAAGTTCACTTTTTTTTAGCTCCAAAGGTCATAGTTCCACTGGAGGTTATGATATTTTTGTTGCTCATCTCGATACGACTGCTAATGGTTGGGGAAAGCCAATAAATCTAGGTTCTTCGATCAACACCCCTGGAGATAATCTTTATTTTTCAATGGCTGCCGATGGAAAAACAGCATATTATGCATCCTCCAAACCAAAAGCCTTGGCAGATAAGGATATTTACAGAATTACTTTTGGTGAAAGTATTTTAACAAAACATGTCACTCTTGTAAAAGGCTTTGTTACTGGGGAAAACGGACTAGGGATCGAATCAAAAATTGTAGTAAAAGAAAAGCTGACTGGTGATATTATTAACACAATCAAATCGAATAAATCTTCAGGTAAGTTTCTTATTTCACTTCCTGCAACCCGTGAATATCAAATAAATTTTACGGATGACAATAATGGTACCTACACAGAGTTTATTGAAGCCTTTGAAAAAAATAGTTATAATGAAGTTGTTTTAAACATTCTTCTGGAACCCAAATATGCTAATCTTTTCTGCAGGGTGCTTGATGAGGAAGGGAATCCGATCAGTAAAGTGCAAATAGAACTGATCGATATCATTACCAAACAATTGATAGGGAGATTTGAAACGAACAACGCAGGAGCCTCCCGCTTCTCTTTACCATTCGAGACAAAATTCAATCTTGTTTTCAACAAGCACGGCTATTTGTTCCAATCGGTTAATGTATCTATACCAAAATCAAGTGGTTCCGAATCAAAAGACATCAAAGATATCACGATGCAAAAAGTGGAGGTCGGAAAAAAAATAATTGTAAATAATGTATTTTTCGACTTCAATCAGAAGATCCCAGAACAACAATCTTTTGCAGATTTGGATCGGATAATTAAGCTGATGAATGACATGAACTCTCTTCACCTTGAAATATCGGGGCATACCGATAATGTTGGTTTTCAAGACAATAAAAAACTTTCTGAACAAAAAGCAAAAGCGGTAATGAATTATCTTGTAAATAAAGGCTGCGAAAAGAGCAGATTGAAATACAAAGGTTATGGATCAACCGCCCCTATTGCTACAAACGAAACAGCAGAAGGCCGACAAACAAACAGTAGAATAGAACTTAAAGTGCTTAAAGTGAATCCAATTGCCGAAGAAGCAGCGGAAGAAAAACGTATCCAGTCAGGTTCAGATATTGTTAAGGTGGATGAAGTTATTAGCCCCTACCCGATAATTAACGAGCAAGAGAATGTTTCGGAAAATATGGATTCAATTGCCGCATCCAATATAAAAGACGAAAATCTGGATGCAATAAAAACAGCATTCGGAGAAGAACAATCTCATGAAAATAAAGATTCGACCTTAAGTTCTTTAAAAAAGGACGAAAAAGCTGAAGATACCCCTGTAATAGTTGAGGAAGAAAAGATCCAAGAAAACAAAGAAACGGTGGTTGCGGATGTAAAAAAGGACGAAAAAACTGAAGATACCCCTGTAATAGTTGAGGAAGAAAAGATCCAGGAAAATAAAGCCACTGTTGTTGCGGATGTAAAAACAGACGAAAAAAAGGATACTTCAAAAGAGGCACTGATCAAGGAAAATCAGGAACTTGCAAAGAAAATTGAAGCTATGGAGCAAAGATATAAGGCGAGTTTGGATTCTGTAGTTAAGGTTAGTTGGGGAGCAGAGGGTAATCAGGTTGTGGAGGAACAAGATATTAATGCTGATTCTGCGAATCAGGAATACAGTATGGAACAGGTTGACACAACAACTGTAGTGGCAACGGATGAAGAAGATAGTTTGGCAAATGAAGATAGCGCTGAACAATCAGAAATTGTTGCTGATGAAAATGTTGATTCAGCAGAAGATTCATTGAGTATGGAAATTAAAAATATTGGATCGGTGGTAAATTCACAATTCCCTGATTATGCCCCGCTTATTCATGCTGATGGGAATGTTTTGATATTTTCCTCTAACAGACCATTAACTGAAATAACAGCTCCAGTTGTAAGCCCTGCAAAAAAAGGCAAAGCCCAAAAACAGGAAAACAAAGGAGGCAAAACGAATATTTACACTTCTTATTACGATCTCAAAGATAAAAAATGGTTAGCACCTCGTAAGCTGGGGCCAACAATCAATGTTCCGGGTATTAACAACTCTGCTATAGCATTATCAAATGATGGACAAAAGATGCTTCTTTACCGTTATGATGGTAACCAAACCGAAAATGGAGATCTTTTTGAATCCTCATTAAATGGAGAAGAGTGGTCCACT
>JAIOQD010000764.1 GCA_021413595.1 Bacteroidota bacterium
CATTGCGAGCGCAGCGAAGCCTGCCCGACTGTGTCATTCAGGCGGGCAATCTGCAAGCGCGCAGGTAAAAAATAAAAGTGTCATTGCGAGGAGTGATGACACGAAGCGTCAGAACGACGCGGCAATCTGCTTGAGCGTGGAGAAAATAAAAGAAACGTATCATTACTCCAAAGGAGCTCCCTTTGAAAATATTTCTGCAAACACTACTATTAGCAATAACCGTCTAATTCGCCGCCGCCGGTGACGGAAGCATCCCTCAGCAATTGACCGGAACGTGGAGCGCGCGTCAACGGGTGACGGTACGGATGAAGGATGCGAACAACGATTATATTTTTATTAAAGACACCGTTACGATTGCAATTACCATTAGTGCGGATGTGAGTGTTGAAGGAACCTGCGGCGGCGCATTGTTTAAAGATTGCCTCCTCTCCTCGAACCGCGGATGGTTTGGACGATGGCTGAACATTAAGACCGATTATATTATTACCGGTAAATTGATTGGCAAAATATTTGAGAAGGATACACTGACCGATAAAACGATCTCTGCCCCGTTCAATGTTACGGGAAGCTCAACCGCCGGCTCTCTCTTCCAGAAAGAAGGATGGTTCGATATTTACCCGATGGCGGATTTTAAGTTGGAGAAGAAGTAATTAGATAAATGATTATCGTTTTTTTGGGCATTAGAAAATGTTATAAAAGAGAAATTAAAATGACATCAACATTATTTTTGGATCAGGGTTTCGATTAATAATTAAACTTACTTCTATGGCTAAAAAAAATGTAAAAACGAATGTACTCGATCATTCAAAAGCAAAAATTAAGTTGTTAAATGAATATCTAAAAAGGTACTTAAATATAATTACTAACGATGGATATACTGAAAGAATAAAAATATTTGATTTATTCTGTGGTGAAGGTATATATGAAGATGGAAATGAGGGAAGCCCCCTCGTAATAATGCGGGTGGTAAAAGACTTACATTTCATTAATGCCTCAAAGAACAATCGTATTCCTCCAATTGATTGTCATTTTAATGATCTTGATGCAAGCAAAGTTGAAAAAGTTAAAAACATAATTAATGAAAAATCCCTACATCATTTCTCGTATGGTAAACTTGATTTTTCATCGAATGATTATAGCGATAAAATTCAACAGCTTTCTCAAGAATTACCGAAATTAAGAAATCAAAAGGCATTTATTTTTATAGACCCTTATGGCTATAAACATATTAAAGCGAGCGATTTCAAGATACTCTTATCACAGGATAATGTTGAGCTACTTTTATTTCTTCCTACGCAATTCATGTATAGGTTTGATTCAAACGGGACGCCTGAATCTCTCAAAGATTTTGTTGAAGAAATGGTTGATTATAAGAGCTGGAAAGACCCTAATAATGTTTGGGAATACGTAGATCAATTGAAAAATGCTTTTAGAAAATATCTTGGGAATAAATATTTTGTGGATACATTCACTATTCAAAAGGATCCACAAACCGTATTTTGCCTTTTCTTTTTTTGTAGCCACATAAGAGGGTTTGAAAAAATGTTGGAGGCAAAATGGAAAATAGATGTTGAACAGGGTAAAGGATGGAAATATATTTCAAACCAAGATAGTTTGTTCCTAGATCAAAAAACAAACCCGCTTGAAGAAAAACTAATGGAATTTATTAAAACTGGCGATAGAGGTAACGGTGATATCTATGAATTCACTCTGAGATGTGGATTTCTTCCGACTCATGCTGTCGATGTTTTTGATAGTCTACAGAAAAATGCTAAATTAAATGTGTTGGATTCAAATGAAGAAAAGGCAAGAAAAGGATCTTTTTACATTTCTTATAAACACTATAAGAATGAGAAGAATAAAGTTAAATTTAAATTAATATAATTATGGCACAATCATCTATTGAGTGGACAGAATTAACTTGGAATCCTACAACTGGCTGTACAAAAATATCCGCAGGATGTAAATTCTGTTACGCAGAAGTTATGTCTAAACGTTTACAAGCAATGGGTTTGGAAAAGTACAAAGATGCATTCAAAGTGAGAATACATCCTGACACTTTGAATATTCCTTACACATGGAAGACATCAAAGATCGTATTTGTCAATTCCATGAGTGATTTATTTCATGAAAGTATCCCATTAGAATTCATTCAAAAAGTATTCAAAGTGATGAATGATAATCCACAACATGTTTTTCAAGTTTTGACAAAACGAGCAGAACGATTATTTAAACTTCACAAAGAGTTAAAATGGACTCACAATATATGGATGGGTGTTTCTGTTGAAGACGAAAGAGTTGTAGAACGTATAAATTATCTTAGAAAAACAAAAGCAAAAGTAAAATTCTTATCGTGCGAACCACTCATTGGTCCGTTGGCAAAGTTGAACCTAAAAAAGATTGACTGGGTTATTGTGGGTGGAGAAAGCGGGCATAAACCTCGTCCCATGAAGTCCGATTGGGTTATCGCTATTCATGAGCAATGCAAGAAAGCTGGTGTAGCTTTCTTTTTCAAACAGTGGGGTGGAAAAAATAAAAAGGCAAATGGGCGTGTTCTAAATGGTCGAACATATGATGAAATGCCAGAAGTTGTAGAATTAGAAAGAAATGCAGTTTAGATTACTCCTTTATTTATTACCATAGTTTCTTATTTAATTCGTTCCCAATCTCTGATTGGAACAGTTGTTTTAAAAACTCTGTTTTTGCTTTCACGGTTTAGCAACCACCACTGACGTTGCGTGTCTCTCCACTTTTGCGGTTTGTTCCTTCTTTAGTTTACCTTCCCCGCATGCAGATTGCCACGTCGTTCTGACGCTTTGCGTCATCACTCCTCGCAATGACACTGTTTTTTATTTTTACCCGCGTGCTTGCAGTTTGTGCTGCCTTTATTTTTTTATTGAGCGGCATCCCGTACAACGGGACTTCGCTTCGCTCGCAATGACACACTTTTTTTGAGATTTGCGTCATCACTCCTCGCAACGTGCCACAGATTGAATTGCATTGTAAGGATATGAACAAAGAGCAAACAATTGTCATGGTTTTTCGGCGAATCCACCGATCACCGCAACCTGCGGGAGCAGTATCAAGTATCAACCATCCAGTTCGTTCCATCATACTGTTGTAATCATCAGGTCCATATTTTTCAAACCATAACGAGGTGCATCATGTCGTCACGAAGGATCTCTGTTGCAGAACCATTCATTCTTGCGGTGCTGGTACTATTATCATCAGCGGTGATCAGCGCCTGCTCATCCGATGCAAAACGGCAGCGGAACATTTCCGAGAGTGAGAAGGCGTCACTCCGCGAGGTCATCCACGACACGCTCGTCTCAAAGGGGGATCCTTCCGCGTCGTTCGTATTCAATACGTCATTTCAGTACGCAGGGAGACAATTCATCGACATTATGGATGTTGCCGGTGCGGAGCAGTATTTCTTCATCGATTCCGCGGCAGACCATTCGATCCGCCGCTTCATCTGGGTCCAGTTCGAACATTATTATGCGGACAACAATAACAGCTACGACTATTCGCGCATCAAGCAGCAGCCGGTGTCGATCGGACGGCTCAGCTTTATGGGGGATATCCGACTGCGGAAGAATTATTTTACCATGGATGATCGTCCCGGTTCGGACTCCAAGG
>JAIOQD010000765.1 GCA_021413595.1 Bacteroidota bacterium
CTTCTCCCGGACAAGGAAGCGCATCTGTAAAAATGGTTACTGGAAGTTGTCCTGAATGTCCTAATTTTTCTATTTTGGGGCAATTTGGCCCTGTTACCCCTTTACCAAGCCCATTAGGTGGCGGCATAGATTTAACAGCACCATATACACAACGTCCTCTTTCTGTTGATTTTAAATACAAATCAAATCCTATGGGAAATGATGCCGCAGGATTTAGTGTACAGTTGACAAGGTATAATCCCGTAACTGATGAAGATGAAACTATTGGTGAGGGTTATTTTGAGGCGGGTACACAAATAACAAATTGGACAAATATGAATATTCCTATTGTTTATTACTCAAGTTTAACACCTGATGCAATCACATTTTGGGCAACATCAAGTATTGGGTCTATTCCTGATTTAACTTCTTTAGGCATGCCTTACGTATTCCCAGTCCCTGCTCCAGTTGCTGGAAGCGAGTTTTACGTTGATGCGATAATAATTAACTTGCCTTCCTGTGCCGGTTTTTCTGCTTCCGTAACTGGAACAAATGAAACCAGTTTTGGAGCATTGGATGGAACTGCAACTGCAACTGTAAGCGGTGGGACAGCCCCTTATACCTATTTGTGGAGTAATCTATCTGCAACAGCATCCATAACTGGATTAATACCAAGTTTATATTCTGTAACAGTGGTAGATGGTAATGGATGCTCTAAAGTTGGTAGTTATAATGTGTTGCCATTTTCCTGTGGTGCATTTACAGTATCTGTTTCAGGAACAAATGCTACCTCATTTACCTCAGAGGATGGTTCAGCAAGCGCAACAGTTACTGGAGGCGCAGGACCATATACCTATTTATGGAATACTGGAGCAACCACTTCATCAATTACCGGACTTCGTATAGGAGCATATTCAGTTGCGGTTACTGATGCCAGCGGAAACTGTTTTGCATGGGGGTATTTTCCAACCTCTACTCCAACAGGAATTAAAGATGTTTATTCAAAAAACGATCTAATAACAGTTTATCCAAACCCAAGCAATGGGCTATTTTCCTTAAAATCTGAAACTAAAATTTTTAAAGTTGAAATAATAAATACGCTTGGCGAAACTGTCTATCAGTCAGGCACTGGAAATCAGACATCTGTTATTGATTTATCTGGTCAACCTAAAGGTATTTATTTCGTTCATATAAACAATGAAAAAGGAAATACTACTGAAAAATTAGTGCTTAATAACTAGTCTCTTGTTTTCAAATAATTTATTTCAGACAAATTAGTAGTGAAAAATACTACAAATTTATGAATTTGTGGTATTTTTATAATTCAAATGATATTGTAAAATAGTTTAATGAAAAGTCATGAAAAGAAAAGCGCTTACTATTCTTAACATTTTTTTTATTTTTTTAACTGTTAACTCCTATGGATGGAATACTCCAACGCCTTCTTCCCCATCTAATGGGGCGTCTGTCTGGACTGGTCTGACACTTAATTGGAACGCAATTGCCAGTTCACAGTTTTATCAGGTGCAAGTAGATACCAATCCGAACTTTAACTCCACCGCATTGATTTCCGTAACAAATGCATACATCAATAGTAGTAGCAGTAATTCTGATACAGAACATTATCTTGAAAATCTATATTTTGGAAAAACCTATTATTGGCGGGTAAGGGCATATATTACTGGTGACACTTCCGCCTGGTCAACCGCATTAACTTTCAATACCAAGGATTATGTAACATTATCTTCTCCAACAACAGGATCCAGCAGTTGGACAGGTTTAACACTTGATTGGTCTGCTCATGCCGGTATCGATTTTTATGATTTGGAGGTTGATACTACCAATTCATTTAATTCTACGGTTCTTTTTACCGGTTCAAAAGCCTATATCAACAGTAGCAGCGTTAATTCCGATACCGAAGATTATCTTGAAAATCTATATTTTGGAAAAACCTATTATTGGCGGGTAAGAGCCAGAAATACAGTGGATACTTCTGCTTGGTCAACCGTATTCACTTTCAATACCAAGGATTATGTAACATTATCTTCTCCAACGAACCAACAAATAAATGTTAACATAGCAGGTACTACGCTCGACTGGAGTGTACATACCGGGATTGACACTTATCAGCTTGAGTTAGATACCGTGAATTCATTTAATTCGTCCTTTTTAATTTCTGTAGATAAAACCTACATTAATTCATCCAACGGAAACTCAGATACACAATATGGAACAGGAGCATTATTAACCAATCAAATATATTATTGGAGGGTAAGAGCAATAAATGCAGTAGATACCTGTCTTTGGACATCTCGCGTATTCAGCACAGGAACTTGTGTGCCTCCTTCTGCGCCAACCACTATCAGTGGTACTGCAACAGTTTGTTCAGGAAGCTCAAATATATTCAGCATTGCCACGGTGTCTGGAGCAACAAGTTATACCTGGACATTGCCTTCTGGTTGGTCAGGTACTTCCACCACAACTTCCATTACTACAATCGCAAGTACAACAAGTGGAACTATTTCTGTAGTTGCAAATAATGTATGTGGATTATCTATTTCACAAACATTAACTATTACTACGGGTGGTTCTACCCCTCCAACTCCTGGAAGTATCAGTGGAACAGCAACTGTTTGTTCGGGGACTTCAAACACATACAGTATAGCTGCGGTAAGCGGGGCAACAAGTTATACATGGGTTTTACCTTCTGGCTGGACAGGTTCTTCCACAACAACTTCTATTACAACGGTTGCCAGTACAACTAGTGGTAATGTTTCAGTAATTGCAAATAATTCATGTGGTCCTTCTGTTGCACAGACTTTAAATATTACAATTGGTGGTTCTGCCCCTTCAACACCTGGCAGTATCAGTGGAAGTGCCACAGCTTGTTCTGGGACTTCAAACATTTACAGCATTACTGCGGTAAGTGGAGCAACAAGTTATACTTGGACCTTACCTAATGGATGGGTAGGCACTTCTATTTCTACTTCCATTACTGCTTCTGCTAATGCTATTAGCGGAAATATTACAGTTGTTGCAAATAATATTTGTGGCTCTTCGTCTGCACAAACAAAAAGTATAACAGTTCCCACAATAGATACCACCGTTTCACAATTGGGGGGAACGCTCACTTCTAATGCTTCCGGAGTTTCTTTTCAATGGATAAATTGTAACGGAAATACATTAATTTCCGGGCAAACCAATCAAAGTTATAACCCAACTTCCAATGGAACGTATGCTGTTATTATAACAAAAAGCGGATGTTCAGACACCTCCTCCTGTTATTCTGTTTTTTCTACAATGCTTGCAACAAATGCTTACTTGTTACCTCAAATAAAAATATACCCTAAACCATCCACCGGAAAATTTATAATTGAAAATGTTGATTTACGATTTAAAAATTATGATTTAAAAATTTACAATGTATTGGGAGAAAAGCTATACTCGGCAGGATTTAATTCAAAAATTCAGCATGAAATAGACCTTTCCAATGCTCCCAAAGGGATTTATTTTATAGAACTGCAATCTGAAGGAAATAAATTCAATGACAAAATAATTATTCAATAGATAAATGTATTCATTCGACTATAGAATCCTGTAAATTTGAGTTTTTAGTTCCATTTGTTTAAAATAAATTATGAAAACGTGTGTAGGAGCTGAGTAAATGCGATGTCGAATGGTTGCGGAAGCAATTGTTTGTTCTAGGAGCTTTTTTTCTTTTTGTTCAAGCAAAAGACACACACAGTTTTATCTTATTCATGAAAACAAAAACAGTATTTAAAATACCAGCCTATCTTTTTCTATTTGCAATACTCATTATATCTAGTGGCTTTTTAGAGGAAGGTGGAAATATCATTTCCGAAAACCTTATTAAGTCAGGCAATTGCGATAATACCAATTCAAATACCAACCCCGATTACATAAATAAGTATAAAAAAATCGAAACCTATATTCCGGATGAAAACACTGCAATAAAACATATTAAAATTGCTGTCAATATTTTTACCGGACCGGGTACTATTCAAAATACAGCTGTTTCAGTGGAATCCATCCATCAAATGATAGAATGGTTGAATGGGTTTTACACAAATGTAGATTCGGCTACATATCCAATTGCAGGTGTGCCTTGGCTTAAGGATACAAAAATTCGTTTTGATCTGGACGAACGGATATTTTTTTATGAAGGAACAACTTTATATAATAACACTTCTCAATATACCTTGGAAAGGTATATTGCAACAGTATATTCCAATCGTTTGGATAATTTGAACATTTATATTACCGCAGGTGGTAAGGCCTCTCCTTATTCAATTCCGCCCTATCCCCGCTTTATTTTAAAAGATGGTGGAGATATAACCTCTTCGTCTTTATATGGCAGTCAGGGAGTTTATATCAGCACAATAAGCCCATCGTATGTGAATGCACAAACACTGGCTCATGAACTCGGCCATTGTCTGGATCTATTTCACACCTACAATCCATCGTGTTGCCATGAAACATGTAATGCCTCTGATCCCGAATATTTATACGACTTATTCGGTGCTGATCCTCCGGCTTATTGTTGGGAAGGGGGAGGTTTTGGCTGTAAAATTACATTAGGCGAAAACACCTGCACTAATAATATAATGGGAGGTAATAATATGCTCAATTATTATTTTTCACCTATGCAGATCGGGAAAATGCATCGCGCATTGTCTATAAAATCAGTAAGAAAATATGTCAAAGAAAACGTATATAATACGGAGCAATTTGAAATAGATCAAAACGAAACGTGGAATTTTGATATAAGAATGTATAGTGATATAATCGTTAAAAAAGGTGTTGTTCTTACTCTAAAAGGCAGAATTTTAATGGCCAATCAGGCCGCAATTGTTATTAAAAGAGGAGCTTCTTTAATTGTGGATGGAGGTGTTATTATTAGTTCAGGGCAAACTTGGCAGGGTATAAAAATTGAAGGAGCCAAAAATAGAATGAAACATTTGTTTGGCAAAAGGGGGGAAGTGATTTTTAAAAATGGAGGAGAAGTTAAAAACACCCGGAAGG
>JAIOQD010000724.1 GCA_021413595.1 Bacteroidota bacterium
TTACAATTTGCAGAATATTTATCAATTTCATTAAGCTCCTCCTATGAATTGGAAACTCAATTATTGATAAGTGAAAGAAGAAAATATGGGAACTCGGAGCTATTGTTGCAAACTTTAGCTCAGGTAACAGAAGTACAAAAAATGATATTTACATTTAGAGAAAAAGTTGCAAATGCATAAGACTTGAAGGTCTTAATTCTTGGCTCTTTCATCTTGATTCTATAAAAACATGACCATACAAGAAATAAAAAATCGTTTTGGAATTATAGGGAGTTCGCCTTTGCTGGACAGAGCAATTGACATTGCAAAGCAAGTAGCACCAACCGATTTAACTGTATTAATTACAGGAGAAAGCGGTACAGGAAAGGAAGTTTTTCCACAGATCATACATAACTTAAGTGCCCGTAAACATGGTCAGTATATTGCTGTAAACTGTGGTGCGATCCCTGAAGGGACAATAGATTCAGAACTTTTTGGACATGAGAAAGGCTCATTCACAGGAGCACATGAAGCACGTAAAGGATATTTCGAAGTAGCGAATGGTGGAACCATTTTTTTAGATGAGGTTGCTGAGATGCCTTTAGCAACACAGGCACGTTTGCTTCGTGTTTTAGAGAGCGGGGAGTTCATCAAAGTTGGTTCATCGAAAGTATTAAAAACGGATGTACGTGTTGTAGCAGCTACTAACGTAAACATCGCGCAAGCAATTGAAAAAGGCAAATTTCGTGAAGATTTGTATTACCGTTTAAATACGGTGCCAATCATAGTTCCTTCGCTACGTGACCGCAAACAGGATATATTTTTATTGTTCCGCAAATTTGCAGCTGATTTTTCGGCAAAATACCGAATGCCAACAATAAAGCTTGATACAGAGGCGGAGCAATTGCTGATCAATTATCACTGGCAAGGGAATGTACGCCAGTTAAAAAATATTACAGAACAAATTTCTGTGATCGAAAAACAGCGCGATATTAATGTTGAAATGATACGTGGATATTTACCTCAACGCACAGCACCTCAATTACCAATGGTAATAAGCAATGCAACGCAGGGAGGAGATTTCAGTGAGCGTGATTTGTTGTACAAAGTATTATTTGATATGAAAAAAGATTTGCAGGATTTAAAAAAAATCGTGGTTGATCTGATTGAAAATGATAATCAACTTGATCAGGATTTTCATCCCGAAAATGCATCTTTAATAAAAAAATTATATCAAGAAGTAGGTACTCCGGAAACTCCGATACAGTTAGGATACAATACCTCCGCACCAGCATTTATGAAGTCGAAGGATGAAACACCGCTACATACAATTGTAACGGAAGAAAATTTATCACTGCATGAGATTGAAGAGGATATGATCAAAAAAGCTTTGACAAAACATAAAGGTAAACGTAAGAATGCTGCAAAAGAATTAGGTATTTCGGAAAGGACATTATACCGGAAGATCAATGAATATAGTATAAAATAGAAGCAAGATATTAGATCCAAGAAGCAAGATGTTAGATATTAGAAAAAAAAACAGTTGGAATAATCATAAAGGATCGAGAGCTATCTTGATTCTTGTGTCTTGCGTCTTGATTCTTTTATCAGGTTGCAAAATGAGTTATTCGTTTAGCGGTGCATCTGTTCCACCTGAGGCAAAGACGGTTTCGGTTGAATATTTTCAAAATAACGCATCGCTTGCTCCACCTACTTTAAGTCAAACCTTTACTGAAGCATTGCGTGATAAGCTAAGTTCACAAACTCGTTTGGGACTTGTAAATAAAGGTGGCGATCTGGCTTTTGAAGGCAGTATAATTGGTTACTTAACTTCGCCAATTGCTATACAAAGCACGGATCAAGCAGCTTTGAACCGATTGACAATTACAGTAAATGTAAAATATACCTGCACGTTTGATGAAAAGAAAAACTATGAACAAACGTTTACACGTTTATTTGATTATTCGAGTACCCAAAGTCTTGCGGCAGTGGAAGATAAATTGATCAGAGATATCAATGAGCAGCTGGTACAAGATATTTTTAACAGAACTTTGAACGACTGGTAGATCTATAAAATTTTAAAGTTTAGAGTTTAAAGTTCAA
>JAIOQD010000725.1 GCA_021413595.1 Bacteroidota bacterium
GGTCCCATTGCCCAACCTACACGAACACCCGTTGCTGCTAAGGATTTTGAAATACCATCCACAAAAACGGTATAGTTTTTCATTTCAGGACGAAGGCTTACCGGATCAAAATGTTTGGTAGCCCCGTGTGTAAGCGCCCAATAGATCTGGTCATACATCAAATATACAGGCTTAGTCCCTTTAACAGTTCGTAAACTGTTTTCTGCCAAAATCAGATCACATATTTCTTCAAGATCTTTTTTTCTGAAGGTAGTACCTGTTGGATTTAAAGGCGAGCACAATGCTATTAAATTTGCTGAACTGATGTGTGGCTTTAGATCGGCAGCAGTTGGCATAAAATTAGTGGAGGGAGAAGTTTCAAGCAATACCTGTTTGGCGTTATTCAAATAGGTATAGTGATTGTTGTTCCATGATGGTACCGGAAACACCACTGTATCGCCAGCATCAACTAAAGCGCGGAATATCGCATAAATAATTGGTCGTGCACCACCGGCAATTACGATCTCATCTGTTTTGAAATCTAAATTACCCCGCTCTTTCAATAGCTTTGAAACTGCCTGACGCAATTCCGGCATACCATCGGCTGCTGGATAGTTGGTCTGATCATTTTCGTAAGCAGCAATAATAGCTTGTTTTAACTCCGCAGGAATGGGAAATACTTTTGGATTAAAATCACCAATGGTAAGGTTATATATTTTTTCTCCTTTTTTTATTTTTTCATTTACTTCAGCTGCCAGTTTTATAATTTCTGATCCAATAATATTTTCGGCAAGTTTTGATACAATCAAATCATTGTTTTTGTCTAATAAGGTAGTGCTCATTTAAAATGTTTTAAATATTTTTTTTACTTTTTCTGCTGAAAAACAAATTTAAGAAAAACCCTGTTATTTATCCGGATTTGTTGAATGTTTTTTAATTTAAACTAGTAAAAATATGGTAAATCAGCTAATTACCAACACTTCAGTAAGTGGGTTAAATAAAAACATCCGGTTGGTGCTAAGTTCTTTGCATTTAAAACGTTTTCGAACCTGCTCCCCCTTTATAAAGTTTCGGCTTTTATTATACTGAAATGTTGTTCCCATGGGCAACTCTTCTAATAGAACAGTATCCTGGCGGATGTCGTATCTTTTTAATATGCGTAATAAATTAATGTCGGAGCAGCTGGAAGCCGCAGGATTATTCATGTATTTACGTAATGCAGTTATTACATCTACCGGAAAGATATCAGGAATTAAAAACTGCTGCATCAATAATTTATAATGAAGTTTCCACTCTTCTCCATGTGGCTTCACCGAATTTTTGTTTTTATTGTAGTTGGATAAATGAGCAATTTCATGAACAAGGGTAATTAAAAATGCATACTTATTCATATCATAATTGATGGTGATCAAATGATTTTCTCCGTTAAATGGTGGGCGATAATCTCCGAGTTTTGTAGTGCGGCTTTTTTTGATGCGCAACTTAAAATCAAATTTAAATATCCATTCCGAAATAGTAGGTACAGCCTTTTCAGGGATGTATTTATAGAGAATGGATTGGTTACGGTCAATTTGGTTCATTAAATTTTAATAGTAATTAGTTAGCAAATTTAATGAGGGAATTGGACTTAAGAATAAAAATTTTATCACTTTTTATTACTCATAAAATTTTAGACAGATTTTTTATAGGATTATAAGTTTAAAAAATGCTTTAATACTTTTTATTGATAATTGAAAATCCCGTCTAAGGAGGATTTGTAATCCTACTTGTTTATATTCAGTCCTGCGATTATAATTTTTTTCGTCTTTGTCATTCTGTTTGGTGGTCGCCATAGCCTGACCGCTAACGTGTAGCTAAACGCAGATTTTGCTTTTCGCAAAATTTGAGTTTAGGTGATGTTGGTGGCAGTAAGTTCTTCATCTGTCAGCAGCTAAAAAAAATTCTTGAAGTACAAAATTGTCCACTAAGCGAACATTGCAATTTGTGTATTGACAGGAGTCATTTCTTTTATAAAGTTGTCCCACAAGTCTAAAGTTAAATTGAAACTATACTTTTCATTGAGCATTGTTAATTCCGTTTGCAGGTCCTTTTGATTACTGATTTTTGCTAATGTTAAAAGGTCAATCCGCATCAAAACATCTTTTGTAAAAGTTCTTTTAGCGTCTGCAAAAGTTACAGATTTCAAAAATTGCATGGTCGTTTCGGAATTCAAAAGGATTAAAGCGTAAACAGCAAATTCAATTTTTTCAAAACCTATTAAATAGCAGGTATCATCAAGCATTACTGGTTTGTCAGCTTGAGGTAGGATTAAAGTAAAATGAAATGTTTTGTATAAGCCAGATATTGCAACCTTGTAGGGTTTAAATGAATAGTCACCAATACCAAAAATCGAAAATAAAGGTTTGTTATTATAGATACTTGATTTCCTTGCGTCAAAATTTGTTTTATGTTCTGTGAGATATTGATATGTTTTGGGATACTCCGATTTGATATATTTAGTGTCTTGTCCAACCTTCTTTTGAGTAACAATTGTAAATTTTCTTGTCTGATTTATTACTGTGTTTTTAAGGTCAGAACTTTTAAGGATTCCATAAACTAAACCATCTTCTAATTTTATTTCTTCATTCAGTCCGTTTACATAATGTCCGTTTACTTTATCTAATTCCATTATTGCTGAACAGTCGTGTTTTAGACCTTGTCGCCACACAAAAGGGCTCTCTCCATCAATGTCCTTAGTATGTATATAGGTCGTAATGTTAGAAACAAACTTATCGTTTAACCAGCCAAATTTTTGATAGCATTTTTTGTTGTCATAAAAGTCAAATTCTTTACAGTCAAATTCAGGAATAGAATTTAGCTTGCAATAAAATAAAGAAGCTTCAACGGAAACATTGAATTCCTTTTTACTGTCAATACAATGTTTTTCTATCGAAGCAATTTTATATTGATTTTTGTTTTGTTCAGAAACAATATTTTTTATGACGGAATTTTTAACCAATAATAATAAATGTCCTTTCATCTCTTGAAAGGTCACAATCATTGTCAAGGTAATATATTCTGCTATATCGAAATTGCCTTTCCCAGTCATCGCATCTAAACCTCTATGATTTTTGAAGTTTGTTTTTTTAGGAAGATTAGAAGAATTAAGACTTCCCAATTTAGAGTTTGTAACCCAAGGCGGATTACCAATTATTAAAATTTCATTTTTTGAATATTGTTTTTCAATTTGTTTAAAATCAAAATCGAAAACACTACAATGCGTAATTAAAATTTCAGGTTTATTTCTGTATGTGTTTTCAAGAAAAAAATTGACAATATTAAATTTTGTCTCCCAAACGTATGGTTTGTAAATCTCAATTCCATAAATATACTTCACATCTTTAAAGTTTTTTAAAGATGCAATTATGAAATTCCCTTTCCCACAAGTTGGTTCAACAATTATTTTTGGAGAAATATTTTTTGAAGCTAAATGCAAAGTAACTTTGTTTGATAAGTTGGCATTTGTCTGGAAGTCTCCATACTCAGCTCTGTCAGGCTCTTCGGCAAGACTGGCGGTTTGAGAAATAGTTTTTCTTAAAGTTTCTAACTCTTCATTATTATCAAAAAAATGTTTGATGCCGAAGGCATCAAACATTTTTTGATTTGCTGTTTCAAAAGATGTGATTTTTTTCAGGGTTTCATTTAAGAAATCTGAAACTTGATGAGAAATATTTGCTTCAAATACTTTCATCATTTAGGTTTATTATAACTAACTATTTTGGAAATTCCAGAAATGTCTTCGGTTAATGCAACAATTCTTTGGTATTGCAATCTCCATTGCAAAGCATTTGAAATAGTCAAGTAGCCTTGTTCTGGTGGTGTCTTTAGAATTTGTTCAGCTAATTTTGCTAAAGTAATTTCGTCAGCAGGTATGTTTTTGTCATTGAGGTAAGCAATTATGTCCGCTTCATTGGCTTTGTCCTTTACCATTTCTCTTAAACGGAAAGTGGTTGTGTAGTCTCCGGTTCTTTCTTTTGAAACGAAAGAACAACTTACAAAATTAAGAATAGCCGTTTTAGATTTTGGGTCATCAGCTTTATCATAAACGAAAACAAGGAGATTGTAACCAAGTCCAAAAACTTTTTGCTTTGCGTCTTTAAAAGGGCAAGATGATTGAGGTTGTTTTATTGAAGTTACTTTTATATCGGTTAAAATGTCCGCAGAAGGTAAGTCAACGCCACTTGCAGAGGAGCCAATCGTAACTTCGTAAATATCATTTAAGTGCTTTTGAAATTTTTGTTCTATTAAAGTTCCAACAGCTTTGCCGTCAGTAACCCCGAAAAGTTCTTTATGCTTAAATTTGGATTGAGCAACACAAAATATTTGTGCTTCTTTTATAAGGTCTTCTATGGTTAGCTTTTTCTTCATTTTAGGAATTAAAATATATCGCTAAGTTAGCAATTTAAAGGTCGGTTTATTTGTTTTTACTTGCTTTTTGTCAACAATCTATCCGGAATAATTTTTCCAAAAAATTGTCCATCGAAAAAAATTGTTGCATTTAAGGATAAAGAGGATTGTACTGTCTTTTTTCTTATTGCCACCAACAACTTTATATACGCAACTATCTATTTGTAACTAATTGTAAATACTTATAATTACCTGTTTTTTTTCAAATTGAAATCATAATAAAATTGGATATATCATGTATTCAAAACAAGATTAATATTCCATCCATTTTGCAAATTGTCGAAGCGAATTAATTCTATTTCAAAAGCTGGTACACAACAAAACTGGAGATGTAAGCTAAAGCACTCATAAAAAGAAATTGAATTACCGGCCATTTCCAGTGTTTTGTTTCTCGGTAAACAATGGCAAGTGTACTCATACATTGCATTGCAAAAGCATAAAATATCATTAGTGAAAAACCTACTGCAACCGAAAATTGTGGTAATCCGGTTACAGTGTTTACTTCTGCTTTCATTTTTTCGCGAAGCGTTTGTGTGTTATCTGAATTTCCTACACTATAAATAGTAGCCATTGTACCTACAAATACTTCCCGGGCTGCAAAGGATGTAACCAATGCGATCCCTATTTTCCAGTCAAATCCTAAAGGTGCAATTGCTGGTTCAATTGATTTTCCAAGTATTCCGGCATAAGAGGCTTCTAATTGTTCGGATGATATCCTTGCTTGAAGTTCATCTTCATTATACATTTTAGCCATCTCAGGATTGTCGTATTTTTTTTCAATTACTTCAAATCGATTACCCGGTGCGTGTGAGGATAGGAACCAAAGTATCACCGATACCGCCAGAATGATTTTACCGGCATCAAATAAAAATGATTTTACTTTGTCATAAATAGTGAGCCCTACTGTACGCCATTGAGGACTGCGATATACAGGTAGCTCCATAATAAAATAACTTTTTTCACGGGATTTAAGGATCCACTTCATCACCAAAGCAGCCATCATTGCTGCAATAAAACCAATCAGGTAAAGACTCATTAAAATAAGCCCTTGATAATTAAAAATGCCAAGGCTCTTCCCTTCAGGAACCACCAATGCGATTAACAGCGTATATACAGGTAAGCGTGCAGAGCAACTCATGAGCGGTGTTACCATTATAGTAATCATACGCTCTTTCCAACTGCTCATGGTACGGGTACTCATTATGGCTGGAATAGCGCAGGCTACACCACTTACTAAGGGGATTACAGAACGTCCATTTAGTCCGAACTTCCGCATCAGCTTATCCATAATAAAGCTTACACGTGCCATATATCCAGTATCTTCCAGTATCGCAATAAATGCGAATAACAAGGCAATTTGCGGAACAAATACAATTATGCCACTCAATCCGGCTAATATCCCGTTTACAAGTAAGTTGGTGAATTCTCCCGGAGGCAGGGTTTGCGTTGCTATATTGGAAAAAGAAACAAATAAGGTTTCTATCCATTCCATCGGGTAAGCGGCAAGAAAAAATATAGTTTGAAAAATGAAAAAAAGTATGACCAGAAAAATGGTATAACCCCAAATACGGTGGGTTAAAATACTATCCAGTTTGTGGCTGAAGGATTCCGTTTTTATGGCTGATTTATGTGTGATACATTCCTCAACAATACGATTGATAACTTTATACCTTTCCACTGTTTCTTGTGCTTGAAGCTTGTTACAATCCACAGCAGAAGCATTTAAAATGGCAGCTATTTTTTCTTTTTTATCAGATTTTTTATCGAAATAATTTATCTCCGAAAAATTATTAATAATTTGAAAGGCAGCAAAATCACTATTCACTTTTATGACGGATGCAATTTTTTCTATTAACTCCGGTGCCAGTTTTTTAATATCTATAAAATCGTACTGAGGCACTGGTAATGGTTGCAATAATGCCTGTTTCAAAGTTTCTATGCCTTCTTTATTGCGGGCACTTAATCCTACCACTTTTACACCTAATTTTTCGGAAAGCCTTATAGAATCAATCACATCGCCTTCTTTTTCTACTAGATCCATCATATTTAATACCAGTATCACAGGCATTTTTAGGTCGATGATTTGTGATACTAAAAATAAATTTCGTTTCAGATTACTTGCATCTGCAACTATAATGGTAACATCAGGATGGTTTTCATTATTGGGGTCACAAAGAACTTCGAAAGCAACATGCTCATCAAGTGATTTTGGATAAAGACTATATGTTCCCGGTAGATCTGTAAATTCAACAGTTATTGTGCTATTGCTTGCTGCTGGGTAGTTGCTGGTTGGTAGTTGAGCCTTGTCGGATATTTCGGCACCCAGTTCTTGGTTTCTGATTCTTGATTCTTGGTTTTCGGTTCTCTTATTAAGTTTTGCAAAGCCCGATTTTTTGTCAACAGTAACCCCGGGGAAGTTTCCCGTTTTTTGATTTAAGCCGGTGAGTACATTGAATAAAGTAGATTTTCCACTGTTTGGGTTTCCAACCAGAGCAACTTTTAAGGAAGTTTTGTTAGAAAAATTTACAAAGGATTGATTCGCTTCCACCAACCGTAATTATTTTAGATATTAGCAGCCAATAATGATACAAGTATTGTAGAAGCTTCAGCTTTACGTAAACTCAACAAATACCCCGAAACGCTTATAGCAATTGGGTCACCCATTGGGGCAATACGGTCAAGCTTTACTACTTCACCTGGAGTACAGCCCATTTCGAGCAATTTAAGTGCCATGTGCTTGTCGGTAAAAGAGTTAATAATAGCACTCTGACCGATTTCCAACTGCGACAGATTTTTAGATATTGTTTTCATATTTATACAAAAATACGGTTTTCTTCAGCCATTCCGAAATGAAACCAATACCTAAAAAAGGGTATTTTTAAATTTGTTTCTTCTTTTGTTCCGTAATTTTGGCTTGAAATGGAAAGCTGCTGAGTTTTACAAAACAACTAAATGTTATGTTAAGTATAGAGAATATAAGGTTCATGCTTAATAAGCCTACTCCGATGGCTATCGGCATGAGATTTCAGAAACAAGTTAGGAATGACTAAATTCGTTTTTGTGAGCTTTTGGGAATGTCAATTTTACTCCATTTAGGGCAATCGGCACATTTCTTTTTCTTACTAAACAAAGAGCATCCTGATAACAATATTATTGAAACCATTAATACCATATAGGAATGCTTTTTTATTGATAATTTCATAAGTAAAAATTCGATAATAAAAGAATCCTGCACCCTTTTAGTGCTATAGTAGCTTAATAGCTGGATTCTAGGTTTCTCCCATTCCTAAAGCATAGGGAGGGTTTGTTTTTATTGTTTTACAAGACTTAAAATCGAATCGAAGATCCAGCGCCCGTCAATATTACTAAGTTGACCATCCGTTGCACGTTCCGGATGTGGCATCATTCCAAATACATTTTTTGTTGCGTTACAAACTCCTGCAATATTTTCACTTGCTCCATTTGGGTTTGCAGCATCATTAATAGTACCGTTTTCATCACAATAGCGGAACAATATTTGTCCGTTTGCATTCAATTGTTTTAGTGTTTCAGCGTCAGCATAAAAATTACCTTCTCCGTGTGCAATTGGTATTTTTAGCGCTTTCCCTTTTGGTATTTCTGAAGTTATCAACGTATCGTTATTGTCTGTTTTTATAAACACATTTTTACAAACAAATTTACGTTCAGTATTATGAAGTAAAGCACCAGGTACCAGTCCTGCTTCACACAATATTTGAAAGCCGTTGCAAATGCCCATTACATAACCACCATTGTTTGCAAATTCAATTATCTTTTCCATGATGGGTGAAAAGCGCGCAATGGCACCCGACCGTAAATAATCACCATAAGAAAAACCTCCGGGAAGGATAATAAAATCAGCACCTTTGAGATCAGTATCTTTGTGCCACAATTCTACCACTTCTTGCCCCATGATATCACGTAATACATAAATCATATCCTGATCACAATTCGATCCCGGGAAAATAACTACTCCAAATTTGCTCATAATCAATGATTGATTTTACTGAATTTAATAGTACAAAGATACGCAATAAAATAAGTTAAGTGTATTGCCTATTCGATTGTTTAAAAAAGAGTGAAAAAATGATGAATAAAAATAGAAGAAAGTAACAAAATAAATAATAGTTCTCCCCACCATTGTTTTTTAATTTTCAAAAAATAATTGGCACAAAATACTGATGCAGGAATTGCTAATGCCGAAAAATTTTGGATATATAGTTGAGGAGCTATAAATAAGGATAGCGAAGCAAATACTGCAAGCCAGACGAGCAATGAAATCCCTTTTTTGTTTCTTTGAGAAGACTCATAAAATCCTGTAAATATTTTTTTAAACGAAAATAAAAGAATCAGCACACAAATACCAATCATAAAATAAAAACTTCCAGGAATCACCTGTTTTTGCTGCTCTGGCAAGTCAGGAAAAAATGCAGTAATGTTCTGCCAGTTATCAAGAGTGTCGTTTAAAAAATAGTAGCTGAATACAAATATATAGGGTCCTATAATTCCAAGTAATGAAATGATCCATTCCCTCCAGTTAAAGGGGCGAAAGAGTAAAAATCCAATTACAAGTATGGGTATATAAACAATGCTTGGAAAATAAAAAAGTGTGGACAGTGAGATTAAGAAGCCGGCATCAAAAGCATTAGAAAAGGCGGTGTCTTTTTGGTAAGAACTCACTAATTTGAATATAGCAAGCATTATAAAAATATTAGCAAATACAAATGGGTGCATTGTTAGCATTGCTATGTCCATGCTCATAAAAACAATATAAAATAATGCAGGGAGAAAGGATGGTTTAGTAAGTATTTCGTATTTATTTACAATAAAATTGAGTAAAAAAGCTCCACTAATAATTAATAAAAAGGCGATGAGCGTACCAATAAGATGGAAATTGTTGAGTGGTTTAGTTATCGTTTGGTAAAGCGGCATGTGATAGGTTACCGCTGCATTTTGTGCTAAAAAAAAACCAATTATCCATAATACCAAAGCAAATAATGGTAATAGAATAAACGATGAAGGATTATTGTTTTTGAAAAATCGGATTAACATAATTGGTTATGGATAACGGATTTAGTCGAATAAAAGAACGAATTTACGAATCTGTATGTTAACATTACGAACATAGATTCGTAAATTCGTAAAGATTTGTTAGCATAACGTAAATTAGTCAAAAAAAAGACTGTTTTATTAATAAAATTTGTATTTTTGAGCACAATCAATAAATTTTTTAATTATGAATATGACAGATGTTTTTAATGGGACCGGACGTTTTTTTCAATGGTCATTTACTCTTGTAGAAAAATTTGGCAATGCACCGAATATCTTTTTTTGGTTGTTAATAGGATCATTGGTGCTTGTTTGGTTGCGTATGCAAACTAAATTCAATAAAGAAGCGAAAAAAAATAATACACTTCAATAGTACTATTAAAGTGAAATACATTTAGTATATAAAACGCTGCTTCCCAACAGAGGGTTTTGCAATAGCGTGCGGAGATATAAAAGCCTCGTTCTGATCATTGATTAGAACGAGGCTTTTATATTACATTCTTTTTTACTGTTTATATGTGGTTTGTCCCACCTCTTGATCTATTAATTTGCAATAATATCAAATTTCATATCGATCATTTTAGAAAACTCGTTTCCGGCATCAAGGATATCATCTCCCCGTTTATCATAATACCATTCTACTCTGGTTTTATAGCCTTTCGCACTTAATTTTTTTATAATCAAAAGTATATCTAGAATATATTTTGCGGCAGTGGAATTAAAATAATCCAGTTTAAAAACGAAAAGCAAGGTCGAATCATCTTGCATTTCTTGCTTGCGCCAATAAGCCATGGCTTCCAATTTAATGATCCAGTCAATTACAGGGGCATAAAATTTACCCGCATTTTCCGGTCGCGATTCACCTGAAATTATAAAGTGGTTAGTTGAAGCATTGAACATTACAGCAGGAGAATCTAACGTTGCTTCAATTATAAGAGGATCCATGTTATTGGTAATAGGATTAATATTTATGGAAGTAATATGTGGGTATAAAAATGAATTTTTAGAATTTTATTTTTTAGTTTGCGATTAGTATTCGATAAAATCAAACTTCAGATCAACCGTATCGGAGAACTCATTACCGGCATCCAGCATATCATCATCGCGCTTATCAAAATGCCATTCAATATTAATGTTATAACCCTGATCAACAAACTTTTTTATGATCAATAGTATATCCATAATATATTTTGCAGAGGTAGAATTAAAGTAATCCAATTTAAAAATAAAAATCAATACGGAGTCCTCTTTTGCTTCTTTTTTGGCACTAAGTGTATCTTCATAATTAACGATCCAGTTAATTACCGGAGTATAAAATTTTCCGGCATTTTCGGGACGTGATTCACCTGAAATTATAAAACGGTTGGATACCGTATCAAAAATTATTTTTGGTGAATCTTCTGTAGCCTCAATTATAAGCGAATCCATATATGATTGAATTATTTTTGAATATTTATTTCTGTTTGAAAAAGATAAAAAGAAGTTTGATCTGTTAATTGTTTGAAATCATATTTTATTTGGTTGCCCGATTTTATAGCAATATCTAATATCCCTAAACCTGCGCTGTTCTCATGTGTACGTTTGGAGAGCATCTGTTCGCGATATAATTTTTTTAATTCAGTTGTACTAAGGCCCGCTACTTTATCCAGCTTTTCTTTTAATGCCGGGATATCATTGTTTAGTATATGGTTTCCGGTTATAACAGTAAAATGAGCATCTGATTTACACAACAGCAGCATTGCGATATTTTGATGTGGATTTCTGCTTGATGCATATTTACTGATGTTTTCAATGCTTTCTACTAATACGTTGTACACTTTTTTGTCGATACCGGTTGCAGATTGTATTACACTTAATTTGTTTTTTATATTTTTTAATAATGATGTAGTCACAAGATGATCAAAATACCCCGTAAAGGCTACCAGAATATTTTTTTCACTCATGAATTTATAAACCTCAAAAGCGGTTGAAACTTGTGTCATACTTATTTTTTTTGTAAAGTTAAAAACTTCTTAATGCAAGTATCAAAAATATGCAAATTAATATGATAATATTCCAATCGGAATATGAAAAAAGTTCATTTTAAGTCATTTTTCTATAAAAAATGGGACAATTTTCAATTTTATTAGCCTTTATTCAAAAAAATGTTCTTTTATTGATCAAAATAAAAATCAAGTAATGCAAAAATTGAATCATCTCCTTTATTATCTCCGCTAGCTTTTTCATTTCCATCAAAAAATGCATCAATAGCTATCACTATTTCAGAATAGGAGATAATTCCATTATTATCTTTGTCGTAATTTTTTAAAGGAGTAGGAATAGTGTTAGTGCTTTTTTTCTGCTGATCATCCGATGAAGCACCGTTTTCTGCTTCTTTATTATCAATAGAGCTATCTTCCTTCATTTTTTTAGCTTTAGCTATCTGTTCTGCTGCCAAATCCACTTTCAGTACTTTAAATTCTGTTCTACGGTTCATTTGGCGGCCTATCTCAGTATTATTTGTGGAAATGGGTTGCCCCGATCCATAACCTTTGTATTTCAGTCGGTCTTTATCACATCCCTGACTTACAAGGTAATCCTTTACGGCTTTTGCTCTTAGTTCCGAAAGTTGACGGTTACTTTTTGATGAGCCGATATTATCCGTATGTCCCGATATTTCAATCTGAAGTGAAGCCATATCATTCATGAGCTTAACTGCACGTTCCAATTCCGAAAAAGATTCTTTTCGCAAGGTTGATTCATTGGAGTCAAAGAAAATATTGTTGAGAACAATTTTCTTTCCTACTTCTACTTTTTGCAAGGTTACATCTCCAAGATTTTTTTCATATCCACCCGAATCTGGAATTATCACACTTACCGATTGAAACAAATAGCCGGATTTGATAAAAGTGATATCATAATTTTTTTTAAGGGCTGATGTTATTTTAAACCTGCCTTCACTGTTACTTTGAGCCTTTTCAACCGGCTGATTGGTAGTGTTATCAATTACTTCAATCTGTGCCTTTATTGGATGGTTACTCTCATCAACTACTCTGCCAATAATAAAGGCGTTTTTTAATTTTGGTTTTAAGGCTTTTAATGGAGGATCAACAAGATAAACCTTTCCTAATTTAGTTTTTTCACTTGGCAAAAGAGTTAATACGAATTCTCCATTAATTTTATCCAGTTCTTTAACTACTGTACCTGTGGTGTCAGCCAAAAATATTTTTTTGAAATCTTTTGTTTCTTCCGGATCAAACCCAAAGGTTACCTCTTCATCGGCCTCAATATCCTTAAATTCAAAAATACCATTTTCATCGGTTTTAGAGGTTTTTAAAATTTCACCATAAGTGCTCACAAGGTTAACGGTAGAAAAGGCAAGAGGTTTTTTATCTGCAATGAATTTACCCTTATAATCGATTCTGGACAAGGTGTCCGGCAAAGGAACAGCTGAAGTTTCTTTGGCTTTTTTTAAAGCAACTTCTACTGAGTCTTTAAACTCTTCTTGTTCTTGTTCAAATTTAGCAATTTCCGCTTCCTTTTCATCTTCAATAGCAGATTTAGCAGCTTCGTCTTCTTCGGTGGAAATCACTGTTTCCTCTTTTTTTATCCCACTAAGGATTCCCTTTTTTTGCTTTGTGTCCTTTTTAACGGGTAGATCTAAACTTAGTACTTTAAGCTCAATCCTGTTGTTTTGTTGGCGGCCTTCTTCCGTAAAATTGCTGCCCAGAGGCTGTAAAGCTCCATAGCCTTTATATTTTATTCGGGTTTTATCAAAGCCACTGCTAATAAGTATATCTACCACCGATTTAGCCCTTTGTTCAGTGAGTTTTCGTAAAAATGTTACTGAACCGATATTGTCAGTAAATCCTGAAATTTCAATCTGGAGTGCCAGGTTTTCATTTAATAGTGCAATCACCCGTTCTAGGTCAGGACGTGATTCTTCAAGGACTATAGCTTGATAAAAGTCAAAAGAAAGACTATTAAGTATCGTCTTTTTTTCTACTTCCATTTTCTGTAATACAATATCCGGAAGCTTCTTTTCGAATCCTACAGAGTCGGGGATCGAAACCAGTACGGATTGAAATAAATATCCGGGCTTGCTGAAATATACAATGAAATCGTTTTTTTGTGGAACTGAAATACGAAAATTCCCATTGCTGCTTTCCAATTGTTCAACTAATTGTTTAGTTTCAAAATCAATAATATCAATGTGTACGCTGGTCTTGACTTTGTTTTCGTCAAATACATTACCGGAGATATAAGCATTTTTTTTCAATGGATCCTTTTGCTCTGCACAAAGGGAAAAAGAGAGAATATGAAGAAAAATAAAAATGAGTACTTTCATGACTAAAAAACTATATTAAATAACTATCGGAATAAACCAAAAGTTATTTTTAAAATTCATATCCCACTGCCTGGGATTTGATTTACAGATGCATAAATTCGGAAATTCCATAATTTAAGTGATCTATATTTTTTGTTTTGTAATGTGTTTTCTGTCAAATTAGAATTCCTAAAACATTTACTCATGCGGACTTTATATCTTAATTTTACGGTTTTTCGCACACATTGTGATCCTTCATTCAATACCTTTTGAATGTTATTTTTTTTAAAATAGAAGAAAAAAACAATTTGAAAAATTTGTGTGTTTTCTTAAGCATTTAGCTGTTAAAACTGCAATTTTAGCATTAAGCGCATTGTACAAAATAAGCAATTAAAACCCAAAAAAACAAGTAATTTAGTGGAGAACTTTTTCCAATAAAAAGTTCAATTACATTTTTAAATAATCAGCAGTTGGATAATAGTGGATTTATTCGATTATAAGTTGGCTGAGTCAATAAACGCTGTGAAATTCAAAAATAAGTTATAAAACCATTTTGGCGGTGCATAATGGGAAATCGTTTAACCATTTATTGAGGGAGAACTGTCGCTGATAATGGAATGAAAATGTAGGGCTATTCTCCAAAGAAATAATCAATTATAGAGGTAATATCTTCCTGGCTCACATTTGGTGAATCATCAAAGAAAGCATCGATCATTTTAATAATCTCGTCATAGGTAATAGCTCCATTTTCATCTTTGTCGAATTCTTTATAGCGTTCCGGGAGTAAACTCGTATTTGTACTTTTTGTTAATTCTGCGCTTCCCTTTTTTGCAGCATTGGGATCTGCTTTTTCATTAACAGCTGTAGTTGTTTCTTTTGTTCCCTCATCTTCATCGGTAACTACTTCCAAAGGCTCTTCCTTTTCTTGGATAATTTCCACTTTGTTAGGTTTAATAGTTCCTTCCTTTTTTTCAGTTGCATAGCTTTCCAGCACATGGCGGGAGAAATTACCGGAATTATTTGTTTCTTTTTTATCGGCAGCAATTGTTTCTTTGTTTTCCTGTATTTTTTCATCTTCGGCTTCTACAGGAGTATCACTGTTTTCATCTTTTTTCTCAGTAGCTATTTCTGTTTCCTTGT
>JAIOQD010000726.1 GCA_021413595.1 Bacteroidota bacterium
AGTTTTAAAATAAATAACCGAAAAAAACTTGCCCTAGGGCTGATTTAACTTAGATTTACGATCAAAAATGAAAAAACACACTACTCCATTTTATCTCATTTGTCTTTTTATTTTTATTTCTTTCACAATAAAAGCACAAACAAGTCAAAAATATACCATTTCAGGCTTTATAAGCGAAAATGGCAGTAAGGAAAGTCTTCCTGGTGTAAATGTTTATGCACCCAAGCTAAAAGCCGGTGCTACATCTAACAACTATGGCTTTTTCTCACTAACACTGCCAGCCGACTCGGTGGAAATGGTAGTAACCTATGTTGGTTATCAGCCCCAGATATTCAAACTTGATCTAAAAAAGAATATTCAGCTGGATGTTTCTTTAAAAACCAGTATTGATTTGCAAACAGTTGAAATTTCTGCTGAAAAAGCGAAAAAAATAAGCCAGGAAGTACAAATGAGTAAAATTGACCTTCCTGTGGAACAAATAAAAAACCTGCCTGCATTATTAGGAGAAAAAGACGTATTAAAGGCAATCCAGCTATTGCCCGGTGTACAAAAAGGAAGTGAAGGCAGCAGTGGTATTTATGTTCGTGGCGGTGGCCCGGATCAAAATCTGATTATCCTGGATGACGCAACTGTATACAATGCGACACATTTATTCGGTTTTTTCTCATTATTCAATGGCGATGCATTAAAAAGTGTAGAACTTACCAAAGGCGGGTTTCCGGCACGTTATGGCGGACGTTTATCATCCGTTATTGAAATGCAAATGAAAGACGGAGATAAACAAAAGATCCGTGGAGAAGCAGGTATCGGCCTTATCTCTTCAAGGTTAACATTGGAAGGGCCAATTATTAAAGACAAATTATCATTTTTGGTTTCTGCCAGAAGAACTTATATTGATGCCATTGCTCAGCCACTTATAAAAAAACAAACTGGCGTTAATACCGGTTATTATTTCTATGATTTTAATGCGAAACTTAACTATGTAATCGACTATAAAAATAAAATTTATCTGAGTGGCTATTTTGGTAAAGACAAATTTTATCTCAAAGATAAGGTTGATGCCAATTACAGCTCTGAAGCAAGCCTGGCATGGGGAAATGCGACAGGAACATTAAGATGGAACCACTTGATTAATGAGAAAATATTTTCAAATGTTTCACTCATTTATACAAATTTCCTGTTCGACATTGGGTTAAAAGAAAAATACAGCGGAGACTTCTTCAACCTGAACTATTATTCGGGCATTAGAGATTATTCTGTTAAATGGGACGTTGATTACTCATTAAATACGAAACACTATTTAAAAGGCGGGGTACTTGCAACATACCATTACTTTAGTCCGGGTGCTATTGTTATTAAAAGCTCCAGCCCAACCGACAACTTAAACAAACCATCACGAATTGATACTTATGAAACAGCAATATATGTAGAAGACGATTTTAAAATAAGCGATAAATGGCGCACCAATGCAGGCTTCCGTTTCAGCAATTTTAACGTAAGGGGCAAGAGTTATTTCAATCCTGAACCACGTATAGCTGTTCGATATTTATTGAAAAGTGATTTATCGCTGAAAGCAAGCTTTGCAACAATGAACCAGTATTTGCATTTGCTCTCAAACTCTGGTATCGGGCTGCCTACCGACTTATGGGTTCCTGCAACGGATAAAATCAAACCACAACAATCGCAACAGGTTGCTTTAGGAATAGCCAAAGATCTTACCATAAAAAATGCAGATTTTATGGCCTCAATTGAAGGGTATTACAAAACATCAAAAAATATAATTGGTTATATTGATGGAGCATCTTTTTTCAGTGTTGACCCAACAGCAGGCTCTTCTGAATTTTCATACGAGGATGTTGTAACAACTGGTAACGCTGAAAGTTACGGAGCGGAGTTTTTGTTCCAGAAAAAATATGGCAAATTCAGTGGTTGGATAGGTTATACCCTTTCATGGACATGGTTACAATTTGATGCACTGAACTTTGGAAACAGATTCCCAGCCCGCTATGATCGCAGGCACGATCTTTCAGTTGTCGGTATTTACAAAATGAGCGACCATATTACCTTATCTGCCACATGGGTGTATGGTACGGGCAATGCTATAACACTGCCTTTATCAAGTTACCAGGCCGTTGCGCAAAACGCTCATCCACAGGAGTACAATAATTCGTATACCATTAATGATTATGGTTCAAAAAACAGCTTCAGAATGGCTCCTTATCACCGTTTTGATATTGCCATTCAGTTTCACAAACAAAAGAAAAAATACGAACGTACGTTTGAACTCGGTGTTTACAATGCTTACAACCGTAAAAATCCATTTTACTACACTACCGTATATGACCCCAATACACAACAAACCAAGCTAAAACAAATTTCCTTATTTCCGCTTATCCCCTCTATATCCTGGACATGGAAATTTTAATTAATAAAATATAATAAACCCTATTCATCTATTATTATGAACCGTTATATAAAATTAATTGCATTAAGCCTCACTCTTGGTTTTAGCGCCTGCGAAAAAGATGCAGACGTTGAGCTTCCGGCTGTAGAATCAAAACTGGTAATAAGTTCTTTTATATCCCCTGAAGATACGATTGTAAAAGTGGGTGTAACAATAAGCCAGCCCTTATATAACAATTCGAATTCCAATCAATATTCAGCTGTTAGCTATGCTACGGTTCAAATAACTAATGGGACAACCGTTCAAACACTCGCTTACAATGCTGATGAAAATTATTATTTTGTAAGTACTGCCATATTTCCTATAACCGTGGGAACTACATATAACCTGACCGTTTCAACCCCTGACGGTAAAAATGCGAATGCAAGTACAAGTATACCGGCACAAAACTCAACACTTACTTATACAGCTGAAGCAGTAAACAACCAAAGTAACGGAGACACTTACGCTTTCAGAACGGAATGGAATGATACTCCGGGTACGGAGGACTATTACAGGTTAGTTTATTACGACAGATCGGTGTATGATATTGATACTACTTATTGGCAGGCTTTTTCAAACAATTTTTCTGATAAGGATAAAGATGGGACTACGATGAAAGAGCAATTTGAAATATATGCTTATTCAGGCACAGGCTTTTCAAACGGTGAGCTTCATCTTATTCATGCATCTAAGGAATATTATCTTTATCACAAAAAACTAACCGAGGCGGCATTTTCGGGAGGTCCGTTTTCTGAACCTGTTCAAATGTATTCTAATATCAATGGTGGTTATGGAGCATTTGCCGGCTACAACTCCTATAAACTGTATGTTTCGCTGTAAATAAATTGTTTTAACAATTGTTATGAATTTTTATTTCATAACCACCCCGTAATTGTTAAATTTGTCTGTTTACAAAACACTATGGCAGGCAACTCTTTTGGAAAATTATTTACACTCACCAGCTTTGGTGAATCGCATGGCGAAGCTATGGGTGGAATAATTGACGGCTGCCCTGCCGGGTTGCTGATTGACGCTGATTTTATTCAAAAAGAACTTGATAGAAGAAAGCCCGGCCAATCATCAATAGTTACCCAACGTAAAGAAAGCGATAAAGTAGAATTTCTATCGGGTATATTTGAAGGAAAAACCACCGGAACTCCTATTGGATTTATCGTTCGCAATGAAAATCAGAAACCTAAAGACTATGACCACATTGCAACTGTGTATCGGCCCTCTCATGCCGATTATACGTATGATACAAAATACGGCACGCGTGATCATCGTGGTGGCGGACGATCCTCTGCGCGAGAAACCATAAGCAGAGTTGTGGCAGGAGCCGTTGCAAAGCTCATTCTGAAGCAATCCGGCATTACAATACAGGCATATACCTCACAGGTAGGTGACATCCAGCTTTTGAAAGATTATCATAATTTAGACCTTTCAAAAACCGATTCAAACAATGTACGTTGCCCTGATGAATTAATTGCCGAAACTATGATTCAACGTATTGAACAGGTTCGAAAAGCTGGCGATACAATTGGCGGAGTAATTTCCTGTGTAATTAAAGGTACACCTGTGGGACTTGGTGAACCGGTTTTTGATAAATTACATGCCGATTTGGGTAAAGCAATGCTCAGTATTAATGCCGTAAAAGGGTTTGAATATGGAAGCGGTTTTGAAGGCACAAAAATGAAAGGCAGCGAGCACAACGATGCATTTGTTTCGGATAGAAATAAAATCACGACAAAAACCAACCATTCTGGCGGAATACAAGGTGGAATAAGCAATGGTGAGGATATTTACTTTAGAGTGGCATTTAAACCTGTGGCAACAATTTTGCAAAAACAAAACACAGTTAATTCAAACGGACAAGCTGTTGAAATGACCGGAAAAGGAAGGCACGATCCTTGCGTATTGCCACGTGCTGTTCCTATTGTGGAAGCAATGGCAGCTTTGGTTTTGGTTGATCATTTATTAAGAGCTAAAACAAATAAATTAGTTTGAAGTTTGAAAATTTTGCTGCTCTAGTAACTCTTTAACTTTAAACTTACAAACTTTAAAACTAAAATAATTTAAACTAAAATAATTATGACAACAGAAACACCGAAAAAGAAAAAAAGTTTAATTGGTAGAATCCTTAAATGGACAGGTATTACCTTCCTTTTATTATTGATTTTAATAATTTCTGCTCCATTTCTTTTCAAAAAGCAAATTGTACAATTAGTAAAAGATAAAACCAATGAAAGTATCAATGCAAAAGTGAATTTCGGAGAATTTGATCTGACATTAATCAGTTCCTTTCCTGATTTTTCACTTTCTGTGGACGATATTAGTATTGCCAATATTGGCGATTTTGAAGGTGATACCTTGTTATATGCCAAAAATTTAACTGTTGGTTTAAACTTAATGAGTGTGATCAAAGGAGAACAGTACAAAATAAATACTATCTCAATTGATCGGCCACGTATCCATGCTAGTGTATTGAAAGATGGCAAAGCAAACTGGGATGTTACCAAACCTGCTGATACAACTGCCACACCTGCGGCAACTCCCCCACCTGCCGATGCAGCTTCTGCCCCGTTTAAAATGACCTTAAAAAAGTTTGAAATAAAAAACGGATACATTGTATATGATGACGCTTCTCTGGATTTTAAAACAGAATTAGTTAATATGAATCATACCTTGAGTGGGGATTTTACTTCTGATAATTTTTTACTTGAAACACTTACCGAAATTGAAAAATTCTCAATGAGTTATGGTGGTGTTAAGTATATGAATAAGGTGAAGACCCGCATCAAAATGGACTTAGATGCAGACATGCCAAATTTCAAGTTTACATTTAAAAACAACGAATTTGCTTTTAATGAATTAACTCTTGGCCTGGATGGATATTTTGCAATGCCGAAAGAGGATATGGATCTAGATCTAAAATTCAAAGCCAATCAAACAGAATTTAAAAATATTCTATCACTTATTCCGGGTGTTTATACTGCTGATTTTGCTACTGTAAAAACTTCAGGTTTATTAGCATTGGATGGTTTTGCAAAAGGTATTTATAATGATAAAAAAATGCCTGCTTTTGGTCTGAAATTAATTATTAAAGATGCAATGTTCCAGTATCCATCATTGCCAAAAGCAGTAACAAATATACAGGTTGATCTGGCTGTTAATAATAAAACTGGCGAGCCGGATGCCACTGTTATTGA
>JAIOQD010000727.1 GCA_021413595.1 Bacteroidota bacterium
ATAGTTGGATACCAGCCAATGTGTTGCAGGTATGGTCGCGTGGGCTTGAATATAAGGTAAACGTGAATTATGCTGTAAGGAAATTTAAAGTACAGTTATCAGGCATGTATAATTATGTTTTATCAACTAATGAAAGATCAACAACAATAAACGATGCTGCATTGGGGCAACAATTGATCTATGTACCTATACAAAATGCACAATGTAATCTTTCCGTCTTCTATAAGACCACCTCTGTCAGCTATACTCAAGTTTATACAGGGTATCGATATACAACATCTGATAATACGTCCTTTTTAAAACCCTATTCTGTTGGGAATTTAAATATTGCACAAACATTTGGATGGAATGCATTAAAAATAAAAATGTATGCGCAATTAAATAATATATGGCAGGAAACATATCAGGTTGTTGCGTATAGAGCAATGCCTTTATTTAATTGCCAGTTTGGAGTAACAGTTTATTTTAATCAACAAAAAAAAGATAGTCAGTAGGAATCAAGAAACATCAAAAACTAAAAAAACTAAGAAAATGAAAACAAAAACATTATTTAATCTAAGCGCATTGGTCTTAGTGATCACATTTACAAGCTGTAAAAAAGATGACCCGAAAACTCCTGAACCAACACCTGCCGGAGTGACGTATGATAACGGTGTATTCATCAGTAATGAAGGCCCTTATGGAAGTGGAACGGGGACTATAAGTTTTTATAGCAGAAGTACTTCAGGTGTAACCAATGACATTTTTGAGACAAAAAACAGTTATCCATTAGGTAATGTGGTTCAATCGATGGAAATTTTTAATGGGAAAGGATATATTATAGTGAACAATGCCGGTAAGGTAGAAATAGTAGATGGTAGCACATTTGCAAGTAATGGTGCGATAAGCGGATTAATAAATCCCCGTTATTTTTTAGGTATAGATAACAGCAAAGGATATATTTCAGAATGGGGAACTGGTGGTGTTAACGGTGCAATAAAAGTAATAGATTTAAATACTAAAGCGGTTACAGCAACTATTAATACTGGCAAAGGTGCCGAAGGAATGGTAAAGGTTGGTAACAATGTGTACGTAACGTGCAGTGGTGGATATGACAATGATAGTGTTGTTACCGTTATTGATGCAACCACCAATGCTGTTGTAACCAGTATAAATGTTGGGGCAAATCCTAAAAATATAAAAGTGGATGCAAGTGGAAAAATATGGGTATTGTGCAGCGGGCAATATGCGCCTTATCCGGCTACAAACCTTTTGAAAACAGGTGAATTGGTACGTATTGATGCAACAACAAATACTGTTGATCTAACATTACCGTTTGCATCAGCATACTCACAACCTTTAAACCTGGTTATTAATAATGCAAAAACTACTTTGTATTATTCGTATGATGGTAAAGTATATTCACACCTTTCCACCGCTACAGTATTAAATGCAACGGCTACTATCAATAGAAATTTTTATGGTTTAGGTATTGATCCCAGTAATGATTATTTCTATGCTTCTGATGCAGGTAATTTTTCAAGCAATGGGAAAGTGATACGTTATAATACAACAGGAGTGGCTGTTGATAGCTTTACAGTTGGTGTAATTCCGGGAAATTTCTGTTTCAAATAATTATTATAATGCGTTTCTTATTTGTATTTTTTTAACCACATAGATACATAGTTTTTTTTTTAATTTTATGTAATGGAAGCTTCGCTTCATACGTAGACTATGTTAAAAATTAATTTTCTTTTTTTTTTACAAATTTACTATGTAACTATGTGGTTAAATAAATTGTTGTGCTAGAAATGAAACCAAAAGTTATCTTTTGCTGGAGTGGAGGGAAAGACTCTGCAATGGCTTTATATAAGGTATTACAAGAAAATAAATACGAAGTTGTGGCTTTGCTCACAACATTGAACGCTCAATTTAAAAGAGTTTCGATGCATGGGGTTCGTGAAGAGTTGTTGGATAAACAAGCCGCTTCGATAGGATTACCTTTGATAAAAATGTTTGTAAGCGAAGGCACCAATGCCGAATATGAACAAAATATGGAAACCTTACTTTTGAAATATAAATCAGAAGGTGTTAGTAAAGTAATTTTCGGTGATATTTTCCTGGATGATCTTAGGGCATATCGCGAAAGTAATTTATCAAAAATTGGATTGACTGCTGAATTTCCTTTGTGGAAAAGAGATACGGAAGGATTGATACATGAATTTTTTTTAGAAGATTTTAGAACTATTACCTGTTGTGTAAATGACGCTTACATGGGCAAACATAGGGTGGGAGAGGAGATCACTAAAGAATTTATAGAAACACTTCAAAATAATATAGATCCTTGCGGTGAAAATGGCGAATACCATAGCTTTTGCTTTGATGGTCCCATTTTTAAAAACCCAATTAAATTTAAAATTGGAGAAAAAATATACAAACCCTTAGAAATTAATACTTCGGTTTCTCTTCTAGATAATAAGTCCACGAAGGGATTTTGGTTTTGTGATTTGTTGCCGGATTAAAAAATGATTTTAACCTTGTTATTTAAAGACCAGATAGATTTTAAAACCTATCTGGTCTTTATTTTTTAATTTGCAACCGTCTTCTTTGTTTGCTCAATAACCACTTCTTCCTTACGATAATGAACTCCACGCTCTTTTAAATAATTAATAAAGTGGTTAAAACATACCGCTTGTTTACTAACTAACTCTGGAGGAAAAACACCTTTTTCTGTGAAAAGATTTTCTAATACAAGGTTAACACCTGCCGTAGCTGTATAACCTGTTGTGCGCGCCATAGAAGAAGTTTGAGTTTCTTTATTGTATTCATCGTGCAAATGATAGCTTACTTTTTTAGTAACACCATTTTCATCACCAATTAAAGTAACCCTCATAACAGTGATTTCTTCTTCTGTTTCACCTAATTTCCAATCATTGAATAAAACTTTAGAGGTAAAGTCCAAAGGAATAATATCAACACCATTTACCTGTATTGGCTCTTTACTAAGAAAACCTGAATCGCGCAAAGCAAGCACTTTTTCAATATGCCCTGGATAACGCATTGTTTTTTCTTTCATATTTTGGATATGCGGCATTGTGAAAATGATCGAACGCAATCCATCTGAATTAAACGTTTCAAGTGTTCCAACACCATCCATTTCTATGTGTTCAATATCAGACATGGCTGGCTTAGTAATAATCTTACCATTTTCTACATAACGTGCAGGGCGCGTATATTCTTCGATAACATCAATAGGTGAAAAAGGAGCTTTATAATTGAAAGGCCATTTTTTTACCTTAGGCAATCCACCAACCAAACATTCAAAATCGGTAAGTTTCATTTTTTCATTATAATATCCTAAAATGATATTATCCATTCCTGGAGCTACACCACAATCCACAATAGCGGTAACTCCTTTTTGTTTTGCCAATGCGTCCAAATCAAGAGAGTTTTCCGGGAAGAATGATATATCCACTACATTTTTACCAGTTTCAATAATCGTTTTTAGGGTTTCGAATCCCATAAAACCAGGTACCGCGCAAACTACAATATCAAATGGAGTTATTGCTGAAATTAATAGTGCTTTGTCTTTTGCGTTCAGTTGAAGGGTACTTATACTTTGATTTTTTTGTTTTAATTTTTCCAATGCTTTGTCGCTAAGATCAGCAACTGTTACACTGTGCTTTTTTGCTAAGTCAATAGCCATAGCACTACCTACCATTCCGGCACCTAATACAATAATTTTTTTCATGAAAATTTATTTAAGAATGTGAAATTATTTTTTGTTTAATGTTGGTGAAACGTAGATAAGGCAGATTATTAAGATAAAAAAAGATTCTTTACTGCAAAAATCATACGTTCTAATTAGGAGTATTCAATGAAAAATCACAAACCGGGTAGGGCTACCCAGGGAAGAAATTTGAACGTTATTTTTGCGAAATTTTTTCTCATAATAAGTATCAAATATACACAAAATTAGAACAAATGAACCTCTAAAGATCACTTTTTTGCGTCTTTACGGTGAATTTTTTTATTTGTTTTTGAATTTTGAAAGCCACTTATTGTAAACCATTAGTAACTATTTCCTGCACACGACCCACCTGGCGGGTATCCAATGTTACTTTTATTCCTCTGGAGTGAAAAGGGGCGCTTGTGAGTATCCATTGTACTTTCCCGCGGGTACGTTTTCCGGTACGTTGGTCTTTTTTCAATACCACTTCTACTTCCATACCAAGTTTAATATTGGTACGAAACATATTAGGGGTGTGCGGTGCAGATAAATTCATTAAAATTTTTGCTTAATTACTAAGTGTAGATGGGCAAACGAAGGCACTTGTTTTAATTTCAGGTGCAGCAGCAATGATTGTTTTAAAACCATTTTCCACATTGATCAAATTTTCATAACCTCTGGATTTTAAAATTGAAGTATAGATCATCGAACGATAACCTCCTGCACAATGCACATAATAGGTTTTGTTTTTATCAATTAAAGGCATGCCCTCATTTATAGTATCCAAAGGTAAATTTGTCACATCCATAATATGTTCAGCTTCATATTCACCTTTTTTGCGGACGTCCAAAATGTTGATATTTTTATCAGCGCGGTAGGTATCAACAAATGTTTGAACAGAAATAGAATTTATTTGATCCACTTCTTTACCTGCATTTTTCCATGCATTAATGCCCCCCTTCAAATAACCAATTGTATTATCATACCCAACACGAGCCAAACGGATAACGGATTCTTCTTCTCTGCCCTCGTCTGTTATCAATAAAATTTGTTGGTTGATATCAGGTATCAATGTGCCCACCCAGGGAGCAAATCCTCCGTCTATTCCAATGTTTATAGAGTTTGTTATAAAGCTCTTTGAAAATTCAATTTGTCCACGTACATCAAGTTTTAATGCTCCGGTTTCATTAGCGATAGCTTCGAATTCTTCCGGATCCAAGCCTTTTGTTCCTTTTTTTATTACTTCATTTATATTTGTATATCCTTCTTTATTCATTTTAACATTTAATGGAAAGTAGCTCGGAGGAGGCAGTAAACCGCTGGTAACTTCAGTTATAAATTCAGCTTTTGTCATATCCGCTCGTAACGCATAATTTATTTTTTTCTGATTTCCCAATGTATCGAATGTTTCTTTGCTCATGTTCTTTCCACAGGATGAGCCAGCTCCATGTGCCGGGTAAACAATAACTGAACCGGGTAATGGCATAATTTTATTACGAAGCGAATCATAAAGTGTTCCTGCTAAATCTTCGATGGTTAAGCTCGATTTTACCGCTAAATCAGGTCTTCCAACATCGCCAATAAAAAGTGTATCTCCACTGAAAATAGCATATTCTTTTCCATTTTCATCTAATAAGAGGTAACTTGTTGATTCCATGGTATGCCCGGGAGTATGCAATACTTTAATGGTAATTTTTCCTACTTTTAATTCTTCCCCGTCTTTTGCTATATGGGCTTTAAATGAGGTTGTGGCATTAGGCCCAAAAACAATTGTTGCTCCTGTAGCATTCGCCAGATCAACATGGCCGCTTACAAAATCAGCATGAAAATGAGTTTCCAAAACATATTTAATTTTTACATTCTCTTTTTCTGCTTTTTGAATGTAAGGCTTGGTTTCTCTTAAAGGGTCAATCACCACTGCTTCACCTTCCGATTGGATGAAATAGGCTCCCTGAGCTAAACATCCTGTATATATTTGTTCTACCTTCATATTGATTAATTACAACAATTTAACAATTTTGCAGTAGGCAAAATAAAAAATAATTTTGCAATTGTGCAGTAGGCAATGGATGATTCGTTTAAATTGAATAATAGCCTACTGTTAAATTGTTAAATTGAATACTTATCTATTGCAAAATTGAA
>JAIOQD010000728.1 GCA_021413595.1 Bacteroidota bacterium
ATTGGGACGGAAATTTACATTGACGACAATAAAGAGCTTTTTCGTTTTTTGAAAGATCAGCAGGCGTCAATTGAGAGTCAATTGAACTGCAAACTTGACTGGATTGAAGCCGATAAGGCCTGCCGTGTAATCCAAAGAAGGCAATCATCTAATATAAGCGACGAAGCAAATTCGAAGGTTCTTTTTGATTGGCTCATTGAAAGGGCTGACACCTTTATTAAAGTCTTTGGGCCACTGGTCAAAAAATTCAAAGAAGAGTAAACCTTTGGTTTCAAACTCCGCATAAGTGATTTTTTGTTGTACAGTCTCATTACAAAGAAGATAATAGCCTTTTACAAAAAATTAAAGTGAAGATTTCAGCTATACTACAGCTAACCAGGTTGGGGAGTGCGTATGGTGCTAAGTTTGGATGAACCGACCAACCACATTAATTTCGTCATATTCGGTTTATAAGCATCTGTTAAAAACAAAGGAAAATTGATATTATGTCTGTACCGATGCCCTTACCAGCCGCAAACAAAAAAATACTTAAAGGCGTATCTCTTTTTTCAAGTGCCGGAATTGGTGAGGCTTTTTTAAAAGATGCAGGGATAAATATTGCAGTGGCAAATGAATTGCTAGAGGATCGTGCGAGGTTGTATGCCCGCTTGCATCCTAATAGTAAAATGATCACCGGCGACATTTTAGATGAAGAGGTATTCAAAAATGTCGTAGATAGTTCTGGAGATAATGTAGATTTTCTTATAGCCACTCCTCCATGCCAAGGTATGAGTATGGCAGGAAAAAACAGGGATCAAAAAACTATGCTAAGTGATAAAAGAAATCACCTGGTATTTAAAATTATCGAGTTCATAAATATCAAAAAACCTACATATATCTTAATTGAGAATGTGCCGAACTTTCTTAAATTGAAACTGCCATTTGAGCGTGGTTTATTTACATTAGAAGAAATTTTGTCAACATTATATAAAGATAAATACGAAATTGAGGCTAGGGTCATGGATACTTCTGAGTATGGTGTTCCTCAGAAGCGAAATCGAGCTCTCATCAAGATGCAGAAAAAAGGACTTATCTGGTCTTGGCCAGACAAACAAAAGCCAATTTCTGTTAAGGAGGCAATAGGACATTTACCTAGTCTGGAATCAAGTCAAAATTCAAAAATACCTTGGCATTTTGCAAGAAAACATTCAGATAATCATATCTTATGGATGAAGCACACTCCAACAGGTAAGTCGGCTTTTGAGAATCCCAAGTATTATCCTAAAAAATCAAACGGTAGGAGGGTCAAGAGTTATATGACAACATATCGCAGGATTAAATGGGATGAACCGGCGCCCACAATTACAATGCGGAATGACGCTATAAGTTCTCAGTTGAATGTTCATCCCGGAACGAAGCAGAAAGATGGAACATACTCTGATGCAAGAGTCCTTACTCCTTTGGAGTTGATGATACTTAGTTCTTTGCCCCAAAAATGGAACCTACCTGACGACACTCCAGAAATTCTTATAAGGAAGTGTCTTGGGGAAAGTGTTCCACCCCTTTTGCTAAAAAAAGTTGTTGAGGGCATAAAATAATATCGTGACCTACCGAATTGAAAGAAAAAAATGGATATTGTATAGGCACACTAATAACTTCGACTTACTAACAGCCGTTGCTATTAATCTTAAATTTTTTTCTAAAACCTCAATTTCAAAAGAGGATAAATTAGGATTGTTGATAAAACTTAAGGAACTAGCATATTACAAAGAAAGGAACCCAGAACTTCCTTTGGATTCTATAAACCATAGAATCAATACGTTGGCTTATTATATGTTTGGTTATAAAGATGTCATTGATGGACAAAATAGGTTTTTATTCAGCCCCCTCGGCA
>JAIOQD010000729.1 GCA_021413595.1 Bacteroidota bacterium
TTGACAATTTGATAATCTAACAATTTCGACAATTTACTTATGTTTCAAAATGTAAATTATATCATTAAATCAAGGAAGACCTGTAATTCCAAAAAAATTCCTGATTCATACCCAACAGTAATCACAAAAATAGCAAGAAAAAAGCGATTTTAAAATTATGTGATATATCATCTTCAAAATGAGGATTTTTATCAAAATAATAAATTTTAATATATTATCTTTGGTGTCCAAAATATTATTACTAACCAACAATTTGACATAAAACTCGAATAATAAACCATTTTGAAAATTTACCAAATTTGAAACAAACTTTAACTTTCAAATTAGCCGATTTTCAAATTAATAAATTAACAAAACTATGGCATTTGATATTGAAATGATTAAGGCACTTTATGAGAAATTGCCTGCTAAAGTTGAAGCTGCACGTAAATTATTAGGGCGTCCGCTAACACTTACAGAAAAAACGTTGTATGCTCATTTGCATGTTGATCAAAAAATTGAATCGTTCCAGCGAGGAAAATCGTATGTTGATTTTGCACCCGATAGAGTTGCAATGCAGGATGCAACAGCACAAATGGCATTATTGCAATTTATGCAATCCGGACGGCCGAAAGTTGCTGTCCCCTCCACTGTTCATTGCGACCACTTGATTACAGCCAAAGAAGGTGCTGCAACCGATCTAGCTTTTGCAACAAAGGGAAGTAAAGAAGTGTTTGATTTTTTAGGTTCTGTTTCTAATAAATATGGTATTGGTTTTTGGAAACCGGGTGCGGGAATTATCCATCAGGTGGTTTTAGAGAACTATGCTTTTCCCGGAGGATTAATGATTGGTACTGATTCACATACTGTAAATGCAGGTGGATTGGGAATGATCGCTATTGGTGTTGGTGGTGCCGATGCATGTGATGTTATGGCCGGTTTGGCCTGGGAATTAAAAATGCCAAAATTAATTGGTGTTAAATTAATAGGAAAATTAAATGGCTGGACCGCTCCAAAAGATGTGATCTTAAAAGTAGCCGGTATCTTAACTGTAAAAGGTGGAACCGATGCGGTTGTTGAATATTTTGGTGAAGGTGCAATATCCATAAGCTGTACTGGAAAAGGAACTATTTGTAATATGGGTGCAGAAATTGGTGCTACCGCTTCCACATTTGCTTATGATGCTTCTATGGAACGTTATCTAAATGCAACCGGTAGAGCTGATGTTGCTGAACTTGCAAATAAAGTTAAAGAACATTTAACTGCTGATGCAGAAGTATACGCTGATCCTTCAAAATATTTTGATGAAGTGATCGAAATTGATCTGTCCACATTGGAGCCTCATGTAAATGGACCATTCACTCCTGATCTTGCAACTCCTATTTCTAAATTAAAAGAAGAAGCAATAAAAAATGGCTGGCCATTAAAAATTTCCGTTGGCTTACTAGGTTCTTGTACCAACTCTTCTTATGAAGATATTTCACGTGCAGTGAGCATTGCAAAACAAGTTTCTGCTAAAAATTTAAAATCAAAAGCTGAATATTTGATCAATCCAGGTTCTGAACAAATTCGTTATACAATTAAACGTGATGGATTTTTAGATGTGTTTGACCAAATTGGTGCAAAAGTATTTACGAATGCTTGCGGACCATGTATTGGAATGTGGGACAGAATGGGTGCTGAAAAACAAGAAAAAAATACGATCATTCATTCCTTTAACAGAAACTTTTCAAAACGCGCGGATGGAAATCCTAACACCTATGCATTTGTTGCATCCCCCGAAATAGTTACTGCAATGGCAATTGCAGGCGATTTAACTTTCAATCCATTAACCGACTTTTTAACAAACGAAAAAGGCGAAAAAGTAAAACTGGATGCACCAACAGGTGATGAGTTACCTACAAAAGGATTTGCTGTTGAAGATGCCGGATACCAAGCTCCTGCTAAAGACGGAAGTTCAGTGAATATTATTGTTTCACCTACTTCAGATCGTTTACAATTATTAAAGCCATTTTCTGCCTGGGAGGGTGTTGATTTGAAAGGATTGAAATTACTGATCAAAGCTAAAGGCAAATGTACCACCGATCATATTTCAATGGCAGGCCCCTGGTTAAAATTCCGCGGACATTTAGATAACATCTCTAACAATATGCTGATCGGTGCAGTGAATTATTTCAATGAAAAAACCGACACTGTTAAAAATCAATTTACCGGTGAATATGGTTCTGTACCTGCTGTACAACGTGCATACAAAGCTAAAGGAGTAGGATCAATTGTGATAGGGGATGAAAACTACGGTGAAGGATCATCACGTGAACATGCAGCTATGGAGCCCCGCTTCTTAGGTGTACGTGCTGTATTGGTGAAATCATTTGCTCGCATCCATGAAACAAACCTTAAAAAACAAGGAATGTTAGGATTAACATTTGACAACAAAGCGGATTATGATAAAATAAAAGAAGACGATTCAATTGATATCATTGGTTTAACATCCTTTGCACCAAATGTTCCTTTAACTTTAGTATTAAACCATGCTGATGGAACTAAAGATGAATTTAAAGTAAATCACACTTACAATGCACAGCAAATAGAATGGTTTAAAGCAGGTGGTGCTTTAAATATCATACGTGCAAATGTTAAGGCGTAGTTGAAACATATAGGTGTTTCAGATTTCATGTTTCAGGTTTGTTGCAATATGCAGGACCTGAAACGTGAATTTTTTAAAACGTGAAACTATTCAATACTAATATTACGTTATTTATGAAG
>JAIOQD010000730.1 GCA_021413595.1 Bacteroidota bacterium
TTTAACTCTATTTTAATGGCTGTGGCACTCATAATGTTTTAATTTTAGTTTTCTCAAAGTTAACGATTTTCCACTCAGAGTCCAAAATTTTAAAAACATAATTCGTGAATTTTTTTTCGTTTTTTTATGAAATTGTATGCACGGTCAAGGTACACAGGTCTGCTTACAAACATTTTCAACGAAGTCGGAAAACACAGAAGTCATAAAATTTTGAAGGGTCGGAGTACACAGCAGTCATCGTAGATAGCGGTAGTAAAAGAATTTCCTAAAAGCGAAAAGTTAAAATTCTGCCTATTATAATTGTCTTTGTTAGCAGTTTTTTTGAAATACCATTGCAACCAACGGTAAATTGTATGAGTAGTGGCAGATTGCGTGGCACTTACCTGTCAAACTGCTACGCAGTTTGAGCGGGCTACAAACCTTGATATTTAACACTTTCCCTGCCATTACTTATACAAAATGTTGTGTGCTGTTTTTTATTTATCCTTTTCATCTTTTGTTCCACATTCTGATGAACAGTCAGTCGTCTGTGGGCAACACTCTTTTTTTGATGAATTATCATTTGTTGTGAAACTGTCAACCGTTTCAATATTTGAATTACAACTATTTTTGTTGTCGTTGAGTTTTGAAAAATATGGATAAGTCCACATTATAGCACTCATAATTGTAATTGCCCAAAGAAAAGATTTAGATTGAAAAAAAGTAGTCTTTTTTAGGTGTATTGCAACAATCTGAACCGCTTTTGTTATTTTCAGAATCACAACAATTAGCTTCTTTTGGTTTGTATGCCTTATAAAAAGCATAGGATAAACTAATAATTGTAAGTACCAAAAAGAATGGTGTTAGTTTTTCAAAGAATTTCATACTAGAACTTGAAATTCCAATAAAACCGAAAAGAGCATAACTACCACAACAACCACTTGCGGCACAAGCAACTCCACAAGCTCCACCACAGCTACCCAAGAGCGAGCCTAAGCTTGAAAAAAGTGCTAAAAACCTAGATTTAATTGTTTTCATTGTTTAAGGTTTTTTAGCATTAATAGTTATACTGATGATTGCACTATTTTTCTTTCTATATTCTTCAAGTTCTGCATTACTGATAAATTGTAAAAGCAAACTGTCCGGTAAATTAATCTCGTGTTCTTTTCTTATTTGTAAATCCTGAAAACCTGCCTTTTTAATTACTTTCAAATATTCGTTTTTCTCTAATGCTCCAGACACACATCCTGCATACATTTCGGCAGCTTCTAAAATTCCTTTTGGTAAATCGGAATTAAGCACTACATCAGAAATACTAAAATGTCCACCCGATTTTAAAACGCGATAAACTTCCTGATAAGCTATGTTTTTGTCGGGAACTAAATTCATTACACAGTTGCTAATTACAACATCAACTGATTTTGATGCAACAGGTAATTCTTCAATGTCTCCTAAAATGAATTCCACATTATGAAAACCTAATTTACTCTTGTTTTCATTTGCCTTTTCAACCATTGCTTCGGTAAAATCTACTCCGATTACTTTACCTGATTCTCCAACTTGATTTCTTGCGATAAAGACATCATTACCCGCACCAGAACCAAGGTCTAAAACTATGTTCCCTTTTCTGATGTCAGCAATTTCGGTAGGCAAACCACACCCTAAACCATAGTCCGCTATCTCCTGATAACCTTCTACATTTTTGTAATTCTCATCTAAAAATGATGCTGATTGTTCTGGACTACAGCAAGATGGTCCACAACCACAACCGCTTCCGTTTTTTACTGCTGCTGTATAAGTTTGTTTTACAGCTTCTTTAATGTTTTTTGTCATTGTATTTATTTTTTAAGTTACATACAATAGACGCAGAATTACTAAAAGGACGCAAAATTAATTACAACATTTGTTACAATTTTTCTTTTGCTCATAATCAACAATATTTCCGTATTTGTCAGATTGTATTGTACAACAGTCTGTAAAAAGATTCTTCAGATACCCTTTTGCTCGTTGTACTCTTGATTTTGCTCCTGAATATGAGATGTTTAATTTTTGAGCCAATTGTTTTTGCGTTAATCCATTGAATTCTGTAAGGATTATGGCTTCTTTATATTTGTCGTCAAGTTGATTAATAAATGGTTTTAAGCACTTTTCAAGTTCTCCATTGTCAACGATTTTTTCTTCATCAATTGAGTCATAATCATTAAGTTCAAAATGAGGTTTTAACTTTCTAAAATAGTCATTAATAGCATTTCTTGCAATTTGGTAAATCCATGAACTTAATTTTGTTTCGTCTTTGAGTGCTCCAACATTATTTTGAATTTTAATAAAAATATCTTGTAATATGTCATTAGTGATTTCTCTATCCTTAATATGACTGAATATAAATCCGTCTAATTCTTTGTGAAATTCATTCCAAATAAGTTCAAGTCTGTTTTGCATAATTAAATATTTCTATATGTCATTTTTTAAGTTTAGTCAATTTGTCAAAGTCGTGAGTTTCTCTAAAATAGCACACAACGTTTGGCCTTTAGTTTGCAAAATATTAAATATAGAATTAATTTTCAATAAAGGAAACGGGTGAACTAAAACGTTTTGTAGGAGTGGAGTCCTAATAGCTGCATAAGTCCCGTTTCCTTCTTTTCAACTTGCCAGAGCTAATTGGAATGATAGGCATAAAGGCCTGCTAAAGGCAATCGCAAAGCAAGTTTATTTATTAACGTTAAAAACAAAGTTATGGAAAAAATTAAAGAATTAAATCGTTTTGTTGAAAGTATCGGGATTGATGTATCAAAACTAACATTGGATGTATTTCTTTACAATAAGAAGCGTCACCGTCAATTCTCAAATAATTCGCAGGGGTTTGAAGCTATGCAAAAATGGATTAAATCTGAGATGGGAGATTTAAAAGATTTAGTTTATTGTTTTGAACATACCGGTTGGTATTGCATATTGTTAAGTCATTTTTTGGAAGCAGAATCAATGTTCTATTGCTGTATTAATCCTTTGGAAATTAAGCGTTCTATGGGCTTTAAAAGAGGGAAAACAGATAAGACAGATTCGTATGAGATTGCACGTTTTGCCTGGTTGAGGAAGGATGAACTGGAACCATCGGTTTCTATGCCTGTAAAGCTAATTGAGTTGCAGCGTTTAATGAGTGTAAGAGAACAATTGGTAAAACAATGTACGGCACTTAAAAACCTGGAGAAAGGCTTGCTGGTAACCATTGAGAAAGTGTCTTCTGATGCAGGATTGAAAATAATAAAACAATCTATAAAGCACCTTGAGCAACAAATAAGTAAATTAGAAAAAGAGATGGAAGGCCTCATTAAAACAGATGAGAAAATGCAAAACAATTACAAACTAAGTAAAAGTGTAAAAGGAGTAGGGAAAATACTGGCAGTACAAATGTTATTGCATACGCATAACTATACAAGATTTGACGAATGGAGGCAGTTCTCAGCTTACTGTGGATTAGTGCCTTATCCATATCAATCCGGAACAAGTATAAATGGACGAAGGAAAATACACGCAATAAGTGATGTAAAAATGAAAAGTTTGCTGTCCATGTCTGCAATTAGCGCGATTCAGCATGATTCAGAATTACGGGTCTATTATCAAAAACGGGTTGATGAAGGAAAGCCTAAAATGGTTGCTCTTAATATTATAAGAAATAAGATTGTTTCGAGAATTTTTGCAACAATCAAAAGAGGAACACCATATGTGGAACTAAGCAAATTTGCAGCTTAAAAATAATTGAGAAAAAGCTTGTTTTTTATCTTGGCGTTTAGCAGCTACCCGAAGGGCGGGCTTTTTACCACAAAACTTGATTTGAAAAACTAAACTTCCATTAACCCCAAAATTGTCTTTGGAACACGAAACCCCGCCTTTTGGGTAGGTGTTGTTAGCGGTAGTTTTTCTTTCCATTTTAGCTTTCTGAAAGTAAAAAATTTCCTACAAAATTGTCCATCACTTTTTTATGTTCGTCAATTTTTGTCACAGTCATTTTAATTTCTTCTTCGTCAAGTCGGGTTGATGTCTGAAGTAACTCCACTTGCAAGTCCTTAAATTTTTCAAGAACATTTACCAGCTCTCTTTGCGTTGTCTTTTTTTGAACAGGTGTCGAAATTGATTTTAGTTTAATTATTGTCTCGGTTAAATAAGAAACCAGATGCTCAATATTCTGTTTTGTTTTTTGAAGTTTGATTAAAAGGTCTTTTTCATTTAGAACTTCTTGTCCGTCATGGATTGGCTTGTATTGTCTCTCAACCATGATTTTTTTGATTTTCATTCTCCAGTTCTCTGTCAAGTAACCTGATTGAAAATTTGTAAGCTCTAACAATATTTTTGCTGTCAGTCTTTCGTGCAGGTCGCTTAAATCAATTAGGTTTCTTTCTGTGATACTTCTGTTGTGGGCTTCTTCACGCCTAATTTTATTCAAGTTGTCCATTTGATTGTCGAAGTCCATAAGGCTGTCGAAGTAAGGTCTAAAGAACTTGAAGTGAGTAGAAATGATTTTTTTTAGTTGCAGAGTGTATGTATAGGAAATCAAAATGTTTCCGTCATTGCACTCTATGCCAAATTGGTTTAAGTATGTCAGCTTAACTTCTTTACCAAGTTTGTTATCCAAACTTTTGTCCCACCAATTGTCACCAAATTGTTCTTGAAGTTTTGTTTTAACCAATTCTCGTAAGCAGTTTTCAATTTCTGCAATAATCCTTTTTGATTGGGCAAGCCGATAGTCATCAGTGTTTTCTTGAAAGAGTGTAGATTTTAACCAGTCAATTGAATTGCCTTTGCCAATTAGTTCAGCCGTTGATTTTGATGAAATTGCATATATCAACTCAACATTATTTCTGTCAAATGCTTTAACTGCGTAATAGGCAAAACTTATTCCTTCAAATCCGTTATTTCTAAAAAATCCGTTGAAAAACCCCATTATAGTCGCAATTTCCATCTTGATGTCAATAGAGTTTTCTGAGTAGGAGTGAAATTCGCAACAAAGTGTGTCTTCGTTGATAACGGAAACATCTATAACACGAATTTTTTTGCTTCCCGCACTTAGCGTGTCGAGATTTTCAAGTCCAAATTTTGTTATTCCTATTATGTCTTGAAGTCTAACCATTGAAAAATTAATGTTTCGTTGGAATTAGAATTTTAGCTTTAAGCAGTCTATTTAAATTCGTGAATGGAAAACATTCAACTTCGTCAAATTTATTTGTTAGTGGGTTGAATATTTTTATTAGATAAATCGGTAAGGTTTCGGATTTTGACATTCCTGGAGTTAAAATGTCAACCTCTTTGTCATTGCCCACGCTGTCTTTACTAACAGTTAAAGTCCACATTTTTGCACTGTCCCTGTCAACATAAAATTTATTGTCACTGAAGTGGTTCACACTTTCAACATTTAGCCAATCTTGAAAGTATGT
>JAIOQD010000731.1 GCA_021413595.1 Bacteroidota bacterium
CAAACTCGACATTATAATTGCAATAATTGTACTATAGGGCAGTTCCAAAAATTCATTATCAAAACAAAAACATTACCACTAAGGCAATAGAACACGCAGAAACACTAAGGAATTCTCTGCGAGGCTTTTGAACTTAGTGTCTTAGTGGTTATTTTTTTTAATTTTTAGAACGCCCTAAAGTTTGTTGATCGTTAATTTTCAAACAAAAACATAAATTATTTATGCAAGAAAGACATATTGATAAAGACATTTACTTTAAAGAACAAGAATACACTACTCACAAATATGTTATTCCTTTTATAAGCGATTTTGTTACTTTAAGTAAAGACTTTCATGTTCTTGAAATTGGGTGTGGCGAAGCCGGAAATCTTAAACCTTTTCTCGATTTGGGTTGTCCATCAATGGGAGTGGATCTGAACGCTGACAAGGTAGAATACGCAAGAGAATTATTTTCACATCATCCAAATAATCATTTGCTTAAATTAGTAGTGAAAGACATTTACAATATGGTAGATGAATTAAAGGATGGATTTGATCTGATTATCCTGAGAGACGTTATTGAACATATCCATAATCAGGAAAAATTTTTAGTATGCTTAAAAAAGCTCTTGAAACCAAATGGGAAAATATTTTTCGGTTTTCCACCATGGCAAAACCCTTTTGGAGGGCATCAGCAGGTTTGTAGCAGCAAAGTTTTATCAAAAATGCCTTACTTTCATCTGCTACCAAAGGCTCTATACAGTGGAGTTTTAAAACTGTTTGGTGAAAAAGAAAGTACGATTGCTGACCTGCTGGAAATAAGGGATACCGGAATTAGTATTGAACGATTTGAACGGATCTTAAAAGCAGAAAATTGGAAAATTGATAAAAAAACATTCTTCTTTATAAATCCTAATTACGAAGTAAAATTTAAACTAAAGCCAAGGGAATCATACGGTTTTATTACAAAAACGCCCATACTTCGGAATTTTTTCACAACCGCCTGCTATTATTTAATTTCCAAAAAATAAGAAGCAAAAATCTTAGTCAATAAGTGTAGGTTTAATTATATGTTATAAAGAATAACATTGCTTGGAAAAGCTTAGGCTCTTTCTCGACTCGGCTCGAAATAACCTGCCCGCTGTCAATTCAAACCGAATCGAGAATAGTGATGAGTATATAATTGTTTTCGAAATAAATAAGAAAATTAGAAAGGCTTACGTTTAAACTTAGGATTAGCTCCAGGGTTTGTGTTGTCCTTGCGGAAGCCACCATTGTTTTGTTTTCCATTGGAAGGCTTCTTTTTATCACGATCGCGGCTTGGGTTTGGCGGACGAGGGACAAAAGCTTGAGTGCTACGCAAGGAAGATGAATCGGCTAATTTAAGTTCACCTTTTGATAGTTCATTTAATTGTTTTAAGATCACTTCATCATTCACCGAATCGCGATTCCATGTTAAATAAGAACGTTTCATCAGGTTCGCAATTTGCTCCACTAAAGCGTTTCTCTCTTCGCCTACTGCATATTCACGCGCTTTTGAAATAATACGTTCCACAGTTTTACCATAATGCTTGTAGCGGATATCATTACTTGGATATGCTACCCTATCAGGCTTTGTTTGAAAAGTTTCGCGAGTTGGTTTCGGATATGGTGAATCTACATCCAATTTAAAATCAGAAATAATAAATATATGATCCCATAATTTATGTTTAAAATCAGTAACATCACGTAAATGCGGATTTAACTGACCCATTACCATGATAATAGCTTGTGCCACCCTGTTACGCTCATCGCGATTTTCAACAGAAATAGCAAAATCAATCATTTTCTGAATATTTCTTCCATATTCAGGAATAATCATGTGGGGTAAACTGGTATTGTAATCCATTTAGTCGTTGTATTGGGTTGGTACTCGTAATAGGTTGGTATTGAAAATATGTTTAATCGAGACAACAAAGATAAGTGATTTTATTACATTATGCAAAAAAACACGATATTCGCGTGCAAAACGGAGAATTAAAGAACCGTAGAAATAGCTGTTTCTAATTTGAAAAACTGAAGAAAATGACTAAATCGCTAATTCATTAATTCCCTAAATCACACATTCCATAATTCGCTAATTTTAAAAAAATTGAAACCAAGCATACCCAAAGGCACACGTGACTTTTCACCACAAGAAATGGTGAAACGCAATTATATTTTTGATACGATCAAACAAGTGTTTCAACGCTATGGCTATTTGCCAATTGAAACGCCTGCTATGGAGAACCTTTCTACATTGATGGGGAAATATGGTGAAGAAGGAGATAAATTGATTTTTAAGATTTTGAATTCTGGCGACTTCTTATCAAATGTTGATACAAATTTGATTCTAAATGCAGATTCTAAACTTCTTACAAATAAAATTTCAGAAAAAGCTCTTAAATATGATCTTACCGTTCCTTTCGCACGTTACGTTGTTCAGCACCAACACGAAATCACATTTCCTTTCAAACGCTACCAAATACAACCCGTTTGGCGAGCAGACCGCCCACAAAAAGGGCGTTATCGTGAATTTTATCAATGTGACGCTGATGTGATCGGAAGCAATTCATTGGTGAATGAAGTAGAATTAGTACAACTTATTGATGATGTGTTTACCAAATTAAATGTCCCTGTTCTAATTAAAATTAATAACCGAAAAATATTAAGTGGAATAGCAGAAATAATTGGAGAAAAAGATAAAATCATAACCATTACCGTTGCCATCGATAAATTAGATAAAATTGGTGTGGATGGCGTAAATAAAGAATTACAAGAGAATGGGGTTTCTCATAGTGCCATCGAAAAACTTCAACCTTTAATAACTTTCGAGGGTAGTACTTTGGAAAAACTAAATTTCCTTAAACAGCTTTTAGGTAATTCTGAAATTGGATTAAAAGGTATTGAAGAAGTAGAATATATTTTCAAAACAGTGGATAGTTTAGGATTAAATACTGCGAAAACCGAATTGGATATTACACTTGCACGTGGTTTAAACTATTACACCGGTGCCATTTTTGAAGTTAAATCAAATGCAGGAACTTTTACCAGTAGTATTTGTGGTGGCGGAAGATACGATGACTTAACCGGTATTTTCGGTTTACCGAACATGTCAGGAGTTGGTATTTCTTTTGGTGCTGATAGGATCTATGATGTATTGAATGAATTAAATTTATTTCCTGAATCGGTTGCTGCTTCTACAAAATTATTGTTTGTAACATTTGGTGAAGCAGAACAAAATTATTGCCTTCCCTTATTAGCAAAGGCTCGTACAGCAGGTATTAATTCGGAGATATATCCTGATGCAGGTGCAAAAATGAAAAAACAAATGGGATATGCGGATGATAAAAAAATCCCTTTTGTAGTAATAATTGGAAGTGATGAAATGCTAAATGGCTTGTTAACATTAAAAAATATGACAACCGGGGAGCAAGCTAAAATAACTATTGATTCAATAATTGAAGAATTAAAATAAAAATTTTACCGCAAAGACGCGAAGACGGGAAGTTTGGTACTGCTTACTATATTTATTAAATAATATAAAGTGGAAAAAGAGGATTACGATAGAATATCGAAAGAAATTGTGGACTCATGTCTTACTGTTCATAGATTTATGGGGGCCAGAGTTATTGGAGACTGTATATGAAAAGTGCTTGATGAAAGAGTTTGAATTAAGGAATATTAAAGCCCAAAATCAGGTTGTCATTTCGCTTATTTATAAAGGCTTTGAATTGTCAAAAGAATTTAAAGTTGATATCTTAATAGAAAATGAAATCATACTTGAATTAAAATCTGCGGAAGTTATGATTCCAGTATTCGAGGCACAAATTTTATCTTATTTACGTTTAACAGATAAACGTTTAGGATTCTTAATAAATTTTAATGTCCCATTAATTAAAAATGGAATAAAACGATTTGTAAATAATTATTAAAAAAACTTTGCGCCTTTGCGCCATAGCGGTAAAATAGATATGCATCACATTACAACATCAAAATTAGATTTCGATATAATTTCAGAGATCATTTCAACCAATCAAAAACTTGTTTTATCTGATGAGGTAAAAACAAATATTGTGCGTTGCCGCGAATATCTTGATAAAAAAATGGCTTCACAAAAAGAACCCATTTATGGTATCAATACCGGCTTTGGTTCTTTATGCGATATCGTTATTCCAAATCAGGATCTGGAAAAACTTCAACAAAACCTGGTAATGTCGCATGCTTGCGGCACAGGAGATGAAGCTCCTCCGGAAGTAGTAAAGTTAATGTTGTTATTAAAAATTCAGGCATTCTCTTATGGTAAATCAGGCGTTCAATTACAAACTGTTGAAAGATTAGTCGATTTTTTCAATCATGATATTTTACCGGTAGTATATCAGTTAGGTTCCTTGGGCGCTTCGGGTGATCTGGCTCCACTTGCACACATGAGTTTAGCATTATTGGGATTAGGAGAAGTTGTTTATCAAGGTAAAAAACAAGATGCGGCCGTTGTTCTAAAACAATTAAATTTACCGCCAATTCAACTAAAATCAAAAGAAGGGCTGGCATTATTGAATGGCACACAATTTATGAGTGCATACGGTGTGTGGTGTTTATTAAATACAAAAAAAATAAG
>JAIOQD010000732.1 GCA_021413595.1 Bacteroidota bacterium
ACATTGCTCCTATATGTTAAGTTAGATAAAGCATAAAGAGAAATAGAAGACAACGAGTTTGCATTTGTAACCTCATTATAATAAAATCCATCTGCTTTTAGTTTAGCAAATTGAGTGGTCAAGTTCAGATTGAAAATTTCAAATAAACCCGAATTGTCCAAAATTTGAGTATTAAATGACTTTCCTGTCTGTGAAAAACTATTATCTAGCTCGTATAATGTTAGCGAAGAACCATTTAATAATGGACCTTTTTGGCTTACACCACTTATTTCATCCTTTGTAAACTGAGGTGTTACATCTTTATCCTTATTGCAACCAAAAAGAATAGGTGCTAGAAAAAATGTAAGTCCAATGATTTGTTTCATATTGTATCTTTTGCATGCATATTTTAGTAACGAATAAGTAGATATTTTTGACTTCTAAACTTTTGCACAAAGTTATCCATGTAATTTGCTCTACATTTAACTTTTCGCTAAGACGAAATTTTGAATAGCTAATGATTATAACTTTACAATCGACCATTGGAATTCTAAGTATTACCGAACTTCCGGGGTATTTGGATTCTAAGTATAAGAACCACAGGCAATTGAACTTCTAGGGTTTACGAACTGCAAGTGTAAAAATCGGACTGTATAAAAAACAGACAAAAAAGTCTTAAATTTATATAGGCAAAACAAAACACAGTGAATCTAAATAGTAAATGCGATCAGAAGAAAAACTGCCTATTCCTTACCTGCATAGAAAAAAGACGATGCGGTGAATACTTAGCCTATTTCCATTAAATATGCGGAGAATAATTTATATATTTACCGCATAAAGAATATTCCAATGGCAAAATACATATATCAATCAGAAAGTTGGCCTCATTTTACTTGGAATGAACAAGAAATACAAGTTATTTTAGGTAAAGTTCGTCATTTACAAGGAAAACTATTCGGACAGATGAGTGCTTTAGGATTCTCTGAAAAGGAGGAAACTATTCTATCTACTTTAACTCTTGATGTTCTAAAATCGTCTGAAATTGAAGGAGAAGAACTCAATTATGAACAAGTACGTTCTTCGATTGCAAGGAGGCTAGGAATCGAATATGCAGGTATGGTATATTCCGATAGAAATGTTGAAGGTGTGGTAGAAATGATGCTTGATGCAACACAACATTACAATCAATCTCTTGATGAAGAGCATTTACTTGGCTGGCATGCCGCTTTGTTCCCTTCAGGAAGAAGTGGTATGTATAAAATTAATGCAGGCTGTTATCGCAGGGGTGAAATGCAAGTTGTTTCCGGGCCAATGGGAAAAGAAAAAATTCATTTTCAAGCACCTTCTCCTGGTATAGTAAAAGCCGAAATGGATGTCTTTTTAAATTGGTTTAACATTGACACGAAAATTGACCTCGTACTTAAAGCTGCAATTGCACACTTTTGGTTTATAATAATCCATCCTTTTGATGATGGGAATGGTCGCATTGCAAGAACAATATCAGATTTGCTTCTTGCTCGAGCAGACGATAGTTCTCAACGATTCTATAGTTTATCAAGCCAAATCCTAGTTGAACGAAAAGTATATTATGAAATATTACAAAAAGTCCAACATAGTAACGGTGACATAACTGAATGGTTAAGCTGGTTTCTAAATTGCTTGTACAAGGCTATTATATCTACCGAAGAGACCATACAAAAAGTACTTTACAAAGCAGAATTCTGGGATAAAAACAAAGAAACAATCTTAAATAGTCGCCAACGATTGATGCTTAATAAACTTTTTGATGGTTTTATAGGAAAGCTAAATACATCAAAATGGGCAAAAATAGCAAAATGTTCATCTGACACCGCCTTAAGAGATATTCAAGATTTAATAAAAAAAGGAATTCTACAAAAAGAAACAGCTGGTGGTAGAAGTACAAATTATGAGTTAAAAAATGCCGGCAGGTGACAATTTAACCAGTTCAGGGTGTTGTGTTTCTGAACCATATAAAACCAAAATTAAGTATGTAAAATATTTGAAAATTTAAACCTTGTAAAACTGTTCAAAAAATTGTAATTTTAAATAAAAAAATTAAGACCTTTGTTCTCACATCACTACTATGAAATATACAACCAAATCCCCAGCCATTCTCTTACTTGAAGATGGAAAAGTATTTTACGGAAAAGCAGCCGGCAAAATTGGTACTGCTACAGGTGAAATATGTTTTAATACCGGAATGACCGGTTATCAGGAAATATTTACTGATCCATCGTATTTTGGGCAAATAATAGTGGCAACCAATGTTCACATTGGCAATTATGGCGTTAATAATGATGAAGTAGAATCTGATTCTATAAAAATTGCAGGTTTGGTATGTAAACAGTTTAACGATTTTCATTCGAGAAAACGATCTAACGGCTCTTTAAAGGATTATTTTTTGCATGATAATATAGTTGCCATTTCAGATGTAGATACACGTGCAATCGTTCGTTATATCCGTGATAAAGGTGCTATGAATTGTATTATATCATCAGAAACATTGGATATTGCTTTTTTGCAAGAAAAACTTTCAAAAGTACCTTCCATGATCGGTTTAGAACTATCCTCAAAAGTAAGTACTAAAGAACCCTATTTTATGGGTGATCCGGCTGCTGATTATAAAGTAGCTCTTACCGATTATGGCGTGAAGAAAAACATTATACGTTGTTTGGTAGAGCGCGGTTGTTACGTGCAAGTATTTCCTATGAAAACATCGTTTGAAGAAATGATGAAATGGAATCCTGATGGTTTTTTGATCTCAAACGGCCCTGGCGACCCTGGTATAATGATTGAGGAAGTTGCAACAATTAAAAAAATAATAAACTCCGGGGTTCCTACATTCGGTATTTGTTTAGGGCATCAATTAATTGCTGAAGCATCGGGAATATCAACTTTTAAAATGCATAAAGGACACCGTGGCATCAACCATCCTGTGAAAAACTTAATAACGGGTAAATGTGAGATCACTTCGCAAAACCACGGTTTTGGTGTGAAAGCAGAAGATGTTGCCAAAATAAAAAATATGGAGATCACTCATGTAAACTTAAATGATAAAACCATTGAAGGTTTACGTTATACCGACAGAAATGTATTTTCTGTTCAACATCATCCTGAAGCTTGCCCCGGTCCATACGACTCCCGTTATTTGTTTGATGATTTTATAACTATGATCGCCTCTGTTAAAAAGGAGGAAAATAAGGCTGCTGTTACTGCATAGTGGTTATTTAAAATGTTAGATATAATATGTAATTGACAATATTGCAATTAAAATATTACCTCTTACATTTCAATATCTCTTTTGTTAAGATGCGCTCGCACCTATTTCGACAGGCTCAATATGACCAGCGCAACCAGTCTGAGCCTATCGAAGGCTGTTGGCAGGCATTTTTGTTAGAAAATAATCCATAACTTACGTTAACTATAAATAAACCATGTTAAATCTATTCATTCATGCCTTTATTTCAGTCCGCTGGATCGATGTGGTGGATATATTATTGGTAGCCCTGCTTATTTATCAATTGTATTATTTGATAAAAGGAACTGTTGCTATTAATATATTCACCGGCATTTTATTATTTTATTTATTATGGCTGGTAGTAAAAGCCCTTAATATGCACTTGTTCGGGAGCATATTGAATAAATTTATTGATGTTGGATTTATTGCTTTACTTATTGTTTTTCAGCAGGAATTAAGACGTTTTTTACTATTTATTGGCACCAGCGATCTTTTTACCAAAGGGAAATTAAGTAGAGGAATTTTTGATTTTAAGTGGCAGGTAAATAAGGAACAGGTACTGGATATCAATGCTATTGTTAAGGCTTGTAAGAACATGAGTGAAAGCAAAACCGGAGCAATTATTATTATCACAAAAAATAATGATCTAAAGTTTTATGCTAATACCGGTGATGCTATTCATGCAAAGGTTTCGGTACGGATAATTGAAAGTATTTTTTATAAAAATTCCCCATTACATGATGGAGCGGTAATAATATCCGACAATATAATTACGGGTGCACGATGTGTATTGCCAGTTACAGAAGATTCTAATTTCCCTGCCCACTTAGGAATGCGTCATCGCGCTGCTGTAGGCATCACCGAAAATACGGACGCTATTGCAATTGTGGTTTCAGAACAAACCGGAGAAATTTCGGTTTCGAAAGAAGGAGATCTAAAACACGCTTTAACGCCTCAACGATTGAGAGAATTACTTGAGAAAGAATTTAGTTAACTCTGGTTACTAATCGCGAATTTTTACGAATTTGCGAAACTATGTAAAAAAAAAATAGCAACCACAATTTCGTAGATTCGTAAAAATTCGTTTATCCGTAACCTATTTTTTCTCGTTTTTCTTTTTAA